>JASJBY010000272.1 GCA_030066245.1 Gammaproteobacteria bacterium | reverse complement strand
GTGCGGGCCTCCAGCTGGGCCTCCAGGGAGAGCGGCACGTGCACTGCCATCTGGTCGCCGTCGAAGTCGGCGTTGAAGGCAGTGCATACCAGCGGATGCAGCTGGATGGCCTTGCCTTCGATCAGTACAGGCTCGAAGGCCTGAATACCCAGGCGGTGCAGGGTGGGTGCACGATTGAGCATGATAGGGTGCTCCCGGATGACTTCCTCCAGGATGTCCCATACCTCCGGACCTTCGCGCTCCACCATTTTCTTCGCCGCCTTGATGGTGGTGGCGAGCCCTCGCAGCTCCAGCTTGCTGAATATGAAGGGCTTGAAAAGCTCCAGGGCCATCTTCTTGGGAAGGCCGCATTGGTGAAGCTTGAGGGTCGGACCCACGACGATGACCGAGCGTCCCGAGTAGTCCACCCGTTTGCCCAGCAGATTCTGTCGGAAGCGGCCCTGCTTACCCTTGATCATGTCGGCCAGGGACTTCAGCGGGCGCTTGTTGGTGCCGGTGATTGCCCGGCCCCGACGGCCGTTGTCCAGGAGCGCATCTACCGCTTCCTGAAGCATACGCTTCTCGTTGCGTACGATGATATCGGGTGCGTTCAGATCCAGGAGCCGCTTCAGACGGTTGTTGCGGTTGATCACCCGCCGGTAGAGGTCATTCAAATCGGACGTGGCAAAACGACCGCCATCCAGCGGCACCAGAGGGCGAAGCTCGGGCGGCAGCACTGGCAGGACGGTGAGCACCATCCATTCAGGCTTGTTGCCCGACTGGATGAACGACTCCACCAGCTTCAGACGCTTCGACAGCTTTTTTATCTTGGTCTCGGAGTTAGTGCCCTGGATGTCCTCGCGCAGCCCGGTCGCCTCGGCGGGCAGCTCCAGGGTTCGCAGCAATTCGTGAATGGCCTCCGCGCCCATACGCGCGTCGAACTCGTCTCCGTACTGCTCGATGGCCTCCAGGTAGGCTTCATCAGGCAATAGCTGGCCCCTTTCGAGAGGGGTCATTCCCGGGTCGATAACGACAAACGCCTCGAAATAGAGGATCCTTTCCAGCTCCCTCAGGGTCATGTCCAGAAGCAGGCCCATGCGGGAAGGTAAGGACTTCAGATACCAGATGTGGGCGACCGGACTCGCCAGGTCGATATGACCCATGCGCTCGCGCCGCACCTTGGCGAGGGTTACTTCAACGCCGCACTTCTCGCAGATGACGCCTCGGTGCTTGAGCCGCTTGTACTTGCCACACAAACATTCGTAATCCTTGACGGGACCAAATATTTTGGCACAGAACAGGCCATCCCTTTCCGGCTTGAAAGTCCGGTAATTGATGGTTTCGGGCTTCTTGACCTCGCCATAGGACCAGGAACGGATCCTGTCCGGCGACGCCAGGCCGATGCGAATAGCGTCGAACTCGTCCACCTGACTCTGCTGCTTCAACAGGTTCAGTAGATCTTTCACGGCAACTCTCCAGCGATTAGCTGTTGGGTTTCAGCTATGTGTTTCCCGCCTAGGACCACTCCCTCCCTTGGGTGTGGGCCGCAGCTCATGGCTTCCCTTAGTACTGTTCCAGCTCGATATCGATACCGAGCGACCGAATTTCTTTGACCAGTACATTGAAGGACTCGGGCATACCCGCCTCCATGCGATGGTCCCCGTCGACAATGTTCTTGTACATCTTGGTGCGGCCGTTCACATCGTCAGACTTTACCGTCAGCATTTCTTGCAGAGTGTAGGAGGCGCCATAGGCCTCGAGCGCCCAAACTTCCATCTCTCCGAAACGCTGACCGCCGAACTGCGCCTTTCCGCCCAGGGGCTGCTGAGTGACCAGGCTGTATGGCCCGGTTGAGCGCGCGTGCATCTTGTCATCAACGAGATGGTTCAGCTTCAACATATACATATACCCAACCGTGACCAGCCGGTCGAAGGCGTCCCCGGTGCGGCCATCGAACAGCTTGGTCTGGCCGCTGCGCGGCAGGCCCGCCAGCTCCAGCATGTCTTTGATCTCGTCCTCGCTGGCGCCGTCGAACACGGGCGTTGCCATCGGTACGCCAGTACAGAGGTTGCGGGCGAGCTCGATGACATCTTCATCGGAGAGACTCTTGAGGTCTTCGGCCTTCCCCCCGGACTTGTTGTAGATCTGATCCAGGAGCTTGCGGATCTCAGAGAGCTTCGCATCCGCATCCAGCAATCGACCGATCTTCTTGCCGAGCTGCTTGGACGCCCAGCCCAAATGCGTCTCCAGCACCTGCCCCACGTTCATACGTGAGGGTACACCGAGCGGGTTGAGGACAATGTCCACGGGCGTCCCATCCTCCATGTACGGCATGTCCTCCACGGGCACGATCATGGATATGACGCCCTTGTTGCCGTGCCGTCCAGCCATCTTGTCCCCGGGCTGCACACGCCGCTTGACGGCCAGGTAGACCTTGACCATCTTGAGTACACCCGGCGCCAGATCGTCACCGGTGGTAAGCTTGCCCTTCTTGATCTCGTACTGCTCGTCGAGCGCCGTGCGCTGCTGCTCCAGCTGCTCGCGCGCTCTCTCCAGCTGGTTAGTGGCCGCTTCGTTGCGTGGACGCACCTCGAACCATTTATCCCGTGGCAATTCGGTCAGATAGCTCTTGGTGATCTTGGCCCCCGCCTTCAGGCCACTTGGCCCACCGTCAGCCAGCTTGTTAACGAGCACCCGCTCCAGGCGGGCATACGTGTCGTCCTCGACGATCCTGAACTGATCACGCAAATCCTTCTTGACCTTTGCCAGCTCCATCTCCTCGATCTGCTTGGCTCTGGCGTCCTTTTCCACCCCGTCGCGGGTGAAGACCTGCACGTCGATCACGGTACCGTTCATACCCGACGGGACCCGCAGCGATGTGTCTTTCACATCGGAAGCCTTCTCGCCGAAGATGGCACGGAGGAGCTTCTCTTCAGGGGTGAGCTGCGTTTCACCCTTGGGTGTCACTTTGCCCACCAGTATGTCACCCGGGTTGACCTCTGCGCCGACGAACACGATTCCGGATTCGTCCAGCTTGGCCAAGGCCGACTCGCTTACGTTTGGGATATCCGCCGTGATCTCCTCCGGCCCCAGCTTGGTGTCCCGGGACACACACACCAGCTCCTCGATATGGATAGTCGTGTAGCGGTCCTCCTGGACAACGCGCTCGGAGATGAGAATCGAATCCTCGAAGTTGTAGCCGTTCCAGGGCATGAAGGCGACCAGCAGATTCTGGCCGAGGGCGAGCTCGCCCATGTCTGTTGAAGGGCCGTCCGCGAGCACGTCGCCGCGAGCGATTCTGTCACCCGGCTTGACCAGTGGTTTCTGGTTGATGCAGGTGTTCTGGTTGGAGCGGGTGTACTTGGTCAGGTTGAAGATGTCCACACCCGGCTCGCCCGGCTCGGTCTCCTCGTCGTTGACGCGCACCACGATGCGCCCTGCGTCCACAGAGTCGACGGCTCCCCCGCGCTTCGCGACGACGGTGACACCCGAGTCGATGGCCACCGTGTGTTCGATGCCGGTGCCGATCAGCGGTTTTTCCGTCACCAGAGTCGGCACAGCCTGGCGCTGCATGTTCGAACCCATCAAGGCTCGGTTGGCGTCGTCGTGCTCCAGGAAGGGGATGAGCGCCGCGGCCACCGACACGATTTGCTTCGGCGACACATCCATGTACTCCACCCGTTCCGGCGCAAACAGGCCGAACTCGTTCTCGTGCCGACAGGACACGAGATCATCCGTCAGCTTTCCTTTCTCATCGAGAGCCGCATTGGCTTGGGCAATGACGTATCGCCCTTCCTCGATTGCCGACAGGTAATACACCTCGTCGGTGACAACGCCCTCCTGTACCTTACGGTACGGCGTCTCGAGGAAACCGTATTCGTTGGTGCGAGCGTAGGCCGCCAGCGAGTTGATGAGGCCGATGTTCGGCCCCTCCGGAGTCTCGATGGGGCATACGCGGCCGTAGTGGGTGGGGTGCACGTCACGAACCTCGAAACCCGCCCGTTCGCGGGTCAGGCCCCCTGGCCCCAGAGCCGATACCCGCCGCTTGTGGGTCACCTCCGAGAGCGGATTGTTCTGGTCCATGAACTGTGAGAGCTGACTGGAACCGAAGAACTCCTTGATCACGGCCGATACCGGCTTGGCGTTGATCAGCTCCTGGGGCATGAGGTCCTCGGCTTCGGCGAGACTCAGGCGCTCCTTCACGGCCCGCTCCACGCGTACCAGTCCAACCCGGAACTGGTTCTCGGCCATTTCGCCCACGCTGCGGATGCGGCGGTTACCCAGGTGGTCGATGTCGTCCACGGTGCCCTTGCCGTTCTTGATGTCGATGAGCACCTTCAGGACATCGATGATGTCGGAGCCCCAGTCGCGTAGCACCTCCTTGGCCTGACCATACGTCGTCACCGGTTTTCGGCCTTCGCCCGCGTAGATGTCGAGCAGCTGCTTGATCCCCGGGTGCCTGGCTTGTTCCACCGCTGAAAACGCCTTGTCGTCCTTCTCGTCCAGGTAGCTGCGTATGTAGTACTCGTTATCGATGAGAACACCTGGGCCGACGGCGCGCTCGCCGCCCACGCGACGGTTGAATTTCATTCGCCCGACCGGCGACAGGTCGTAACGATCCGAGCTGAAGAAAAGGTTATTGAACAAGGTCTGCGCCGCTTCCTTTGTCGGCGGCTCGCCGGGCCGCATCATGCGGTATATTTCAACCTGCGCCTCCAGCTCGCTCTGGCTCGGGTCGATACGCAGCGTGTCGGAGATGTAGGGGCCGCGGTCGTAATCGTTAATATAAAGTGTCTCAATGCTCTTGATGCCTAGCTCGCGCAGCTTCTCGAGAACTTCGGGCGTGATCTCGTCGTTAGCGGCAACGGCCACCTCGCCGGTCCCCTTGTCGATGACGTCCCGGGCGAGAATCTTGCCGATAAGGTATTCCTCGGGCACATCCAGCTTCTCGAGCCCGAGCTCCTGTATTTGTCGCACATGGCGCGCGGTGATGCGCCGTCCAGCCTCGGCGATTACTTTGCCGCCCTTGTCCTTGACGTCGAAATTCAGCGTGTCGCCGCGCATGCGCTCCGGAATCAGATGCAGTCGTATGAACTTCTTGCCCAGATCGAAGGCATTGGTATCGAAGAATATGGCCAGGATGTCTTCTGGCTGATAGCCGAGGGCGCGTAGCAGTATCGTCGCCGGCAGCTTGCGGCGACGGTCGATACGCACGAACACACAATCCTTGGGATCGAACTCGAAATCCAGCCAGGACCCGCGGTACGGAATGACGCGCGCCGAGAACAGCAGCTTGCCCGAAGAGTGCGTCTTGCCCTTGTCGTGCTCGAAGAACACGCCCGGAGAGCGGTGAAGCTGGGATACGATGACCCGTTCGGTACCGTTGATGATGAAGGTCCCGTTAGGCGTCATCAGGGGGATTTCCCCCATGTAGACTTCCTGCTCCTTGATGTCTTTCACCACTTTCTCGCTACCCTTCGACTCCTTGTCGTAGATGACGAGGCGCAAGGTCACCCGAAGCGATGCAGCATAGGTCTGGCCTCGCAGCTGGCACTCCTTTACGTCGAAGACCGGATCCGCAAGACGGTATTTCACGTACTCGAGTGCCGCGTTCCCCGAGTAGCTCTCGATTGGAAACACGGACCGGAAGGCAGCTCCGAGACCGTAGTCCCGCGGGTTCTCCAGGTCTTCCGGTTCCAGAAAGCGCTCGTAGGAGTCGATCTGGATGGCCAGCAGATAGGGTACGTCCAGAATACTGGGCCGCTTACCAAAATCCTTGCGGATACGCTTCTTCTCGGTGAAGGTATAGCCCATGGGTCTCTCTCACATGAATGGCCGGTGGACCGCGCCCGTGCCGATACGGACCGGCCTCCGGGCGCCAAAAAACATGGCAGCCCGATGCGGGCAGCCATACGAGCAGGGACAGGCGGGTGACTCAACGCCACCAGCCTGTGTTTGATTAAGAGGAAGCCGAAGCCGCAAAACCGCTTACTTGACCTCGACCGTTGCGCCGGCCTCCTCGAGCTGTTTCTTCGCCTCCTCGGCCTCCTCCTTGGGAACGCCTTCCTTGACGGTCGTGGGCGCACCTTCCACAGCCTCCTTGGCTTCCTTCAGGCCGAGCCCGGTCATGGCGCGAACAGCCTTGATGACAGACACTTTGTTGGAGCCGAAGCTGGCGAGGACCACGTCGAACTCCGTCTGCTCCTCGGCAGCCGCGGCATCGGCGCCGCCCGCAGCCGGTGCCGCCGCAACAGCGACCGGCGCCGCTGCGGATACTCCGAACTTATCCTCCATCGCCTGGATCAGATCCACCACGTCCATGACGCTCATGTTGGCGATGGTTTCGAGTATATCTTCTTTACTGACAGCCATGTTTGACTCCTGAACTTAAAACTTGTGAGAAACTGGTCCGGACTAGGCAGCCTGCTTCTGGTCGCGAATCGCGGCAATGGTTCGAACGAGCTTGCCGTGAGGTTCCGCAAGAGTCCGCACGAACTTCTCAATCGGCGCCTTCATGACGCCCATCAGCATGCCGATGGCCTGGTCTTTGGTGGGCAGGCTTGCCAGGCGTTTAAGCTCGCTCGGTTCGTAGAGCCGCCCGCCTACGGAGACCATTGTGACCACCAGCTGATCCTTCTCTTTCGAGAAATCGCCCAGCAGTCTGGCTGCCGCGCCGGGGTCTTCCTGGGAGAAGGCCAGCATGAGCGGCCCGACAAGGCCGTCGCGCATGCATTCGAACTCGGTGCCTTCCAGGGCGCGACGCGCCAGCGTGTTCTTCACGACACGCAGGTAGACACCCTTGTCCCGCGCCTCCGCACGCAACTGGGTCATGTCGCTGACCGACAAGCCCCGGTACTCGGCCGCAATGGCCGAGAGAGCGCCGCTGGCCGCGTGATTGACCTCGGCCACCACGGCCTTTTTCTGTTCCAGGTTGAGGGCCACTCTGTACCTCCTGGACAGCGGGCAATTCGTCTCGGACCCGCCTTAGACTTCAACACCAGGGGCCGCGGTTGTAAGCCAAGGCCCCACCCTTCACGGCGCATCATTCAGGAGCAATCCTGTTTCGGGCAACGCCGTCTGCGCAGGCTCGGAGCTTTTCCGGTCCGTTTTGAGCGCCAGTAGCGGCGCGCCTGCGGTCCTTGACGACCACCAGGGGCTGCAAATTGCCACACCCGCTGCTGGCCCAAAGTCTGTTCTCAGGTCGACGGTTTCCAGTAGTCGGCGTTGCCTATCGGCCCGACCTCCACCGCCAGTCACTGACTGCCGTCCCCAATCTGCTGCCTAACCGTCTGCCATCCGCCGTTCAGATGGGCAGGCTGGCCTTGTCCACAGCCACGCCCGGCCCCATGGTGCTGGCGATCGACACCTTTTCGATGTAAACGCCCTTGGCAGCCGACGGTTTGGCTTTCGCGAGTGCCGCCAGCAGTGCGTTCAGATTCTCCTGCAGGGCATCCACTTCGAAGGAAACTTTGCCGATCGGCGCGTGAATTATCCCGGCCCGGTCCGTTCGGTAGCGGACCTGGCCCGCCTTCGCGTTATTCACCGCCGTCACCACGTCCGGAGTGACGGTGCCGGTCTTCGGGTTGGGCATCAGGCCCCGCGGGCCGAGGATAGGCCCGAGTTTACCGACGACACGCATGGCATCGGGGCTTGCAATCACCACATCGAAATCCATGCGCCCCTTTTTCACTTCATCCGCCAATTCCTCGAAACCGACAACATCGGCGCCCGCCTGGGTGGCCGCGTCGGCTTTCTCGCCCTGGGCGAACACTGCCACACGCACGTCCTTACCGGTGCCCCGCGGCAGAACGGTCGCGCCACGCACCACCTGGTCGGATTTCCGGGGGTCCACCCCCAGATTAACGGACACCTCCACGGTCTCATCGAACTTCGCAAACGCAATTTCCTTGAGCAGCCTGAAAGCCTCC
>JASJBY010000271.1 GCA_030066245.1 Gammaproteobacteria bacterium | reverse complement strand
TTCTCACCGGGCGGACCTCGGATCGCAGATTATGTTGGCAAACTCAACACATTGACTTCACCATGGTCTGTGTCTATCGCACCGTGCCACCGCTGGCTTGCAAAGTCACGGAACAGGGATTGTAATTGGAGCTTCGCAGACGGAACTCCATGCGTTCCATCGCCGGGTGTCACACCCCTGAGCGGGCACGAAGCAAGGCCCGCCACCCCCCACAACCACCCGCTTAGAGGAGGAGAATGAATGAGAACGGCCGCACTGATTGCCACTATCGCCCTGACCGCCCTGTCCGTGAACGCAGCCCATGCGGCTGACGTCGAAGCGGGTCGTGAGAAATCAGCATCCTGCGCCGGGTGTCACGGCGTCGACGGGAACAGCCAGACGCCCATGAATCCCAATGTTGCCGGACAGAAAGAGCAGTACCTGGTAACGACCATGCTGGACTACAAGAACGGCAAGCGGCAGCATACGCTGATGCAGGCTGTTCTCACGCCCCTGAGCGAAGCCGACATCCGGGACATCGCGGCGTTCTACGCCAGCCAGAAATGTAAATAACCGCTCCTTCGTCGCCCGTTGCTGACCCACCCGGCCAGCAACGGGCTCTCGATGGATCCCAGCGCCTGCTCAGGACTTTCTCACGACGGCAGCCGTGACGCTTCTGCAGGCAGCCGCTCAGGCCCTGGTCCTGGTTTCCTGCTCACGCTGCCGTTCCCGGCTCACCAGACTGGCGAGGTCGGACAATTCGTCCGCCAGCAGATCAATGGCGTCATCCATGGTGAATATCCCCACCAGCCCGCCGCCTGATGCCAAGACGGGCATTCGGCGCACTCCCTTGCGTCGCATGCGCCGGATGACATCCCACACACCCTCGTCCTCGCGGGCCGACTCCATGTCCGCGCTCATGACGTCGCCGATGCTCACCTCCTCCGTATCGGCGTCCCGTGCCAGCAGCTCAATGACCAAATCCCGGTCCGTGACCATGCCCACGGGGACGGGCGGCTCGATCTTTTCCTCAACCACCACCAGGCATCCCACGTGGTACTGCCGCATGAGCTGCGCCGCCGCCTGCACGCTGCTGCTTCTCAGGGTGAAGACCACATCCCGGTTGCAAATCTCGCCGATTGACATGACGTGTTCCCTCCTTCTGCCTCCTATCCTAGCCGGCCGGTGAGGCAACCGACATGAGGCGGATCAGGACACTGTGTCACCACGCCTCCAGACTGCTATCCAGTCGCCCCTGGGATTAGAATGACCCTATAGACGGTCGGCCGGGCGCCCTCGCCGAAGGCGTTGTTCCTACCCCCCCTGCCCCGCCTTCGAGACGCTCCGTCGACGGCGATTGCCGGGCCTGCCGGTTTGCGCGGGGGCTTCGCTCGCCCCTTCGGATCGCCCGCGAGCCGGGCGTGGAACGGTGCCACCAGGGAGACGCCGATGCAGAGCTGGGAGCACTTCCCTCATGAGGCCGACATGGGCGTGCGGGGTCGTGGCGACAGCATGGTGGAGGCCTTCGCCCAAGCTGCGCTCGCGCTGACTGCCGTGGTAACAGACCTGACCGTGGTGCGACCGCGGCAGCTGATAACCATCCACTGCCAGGCTCCGGACCCCGAGCTGCTCCTAGCAGACTGGCTCAACGCCCTGGTGTTTGAGATGAGCTCCCGCCGCATGCTGTTCGTTCGCTTCCAGGTCGACATAGAGGATACCCGCCTGACAGCATCCGCCTGGGGCGAGCCAGTCGACCCGGCGCGGCATCACCCTGCGGTGGAAGTGAAGGGGGCCACCTACACGGAGCTTCGAGTGGCGCAGGAAGCCGGCGGCCATTGGGTTGCCCAGGCGGTTGTGGACGTGTGAGGTAAGGCTATGGAGACGAATCAGTTCGAACGTGTCGCAGAGCATCAGTGGCGCATCGAGCCCCGCGGGGACATGCGTGTGCCTGGCATCGTCTACGCAAGCGAGCAGCTGCTCCGGGACATGGACCAGAAAGTGCACGAGCAAGTCTGCAACGTGGCCAGCTTACCGGGCATTGTCAAAGCCTCCTATGCCATGCCGGATGCACACTGGGGCTACGGCTTTCCCATCGGCGGGGTGGCGGCATTCGATGCCGGGGAAGGCGGTGTGGTCTCAGCAGGCGGGGTCGGTTTCGACATCTCCTGCGGGGTGCGGACCCTGCATACCGGACTTCAGCGGGCCGAGCTCGAGCCAGTGAAACCGCGCCTGGCTGACCTCCTGGCCGACATCATACCCGCCGGCGTAGGCAGCAAGGGCCGGCTACGGCTGAACGGGGCGCAGATGGACGCCATGCTCTCGGGCGGAGCACAGTGGGCCGTGGAACAGGGCTACGGCCTTGCGGCCGATCTGGAGCGAATCGAGGAGCGCGGTTGCATGGCTGGCGCGGATCCGTCCGCCGTATCAGACCACGCGAAGAAGCGGCAGCGCGCGGAGATGGGCACCCTGGGCTCCGGTAACCACTACCTGGAAGTACAACACGTGACTGCGGTTTACGATCCGGGTACGGCCCGGGTGTTCGGCATCCGGGTCGGTGACGTGGTCGTCAGCATACACTGCGGCTCCCGTGGGCTGGGTCATCAGATCGGGACGGAGTTTCTCAAGGCCATGGTCACCGCCGCTCCCGAGCATGGCCTGACGCTGCCCGACCGGGAACTCGCCTGTGCGCCCATCGACTCCGCCCTGGGCCGGTCCTACCTCGCTGCCATGCGGGCCGGCATCAACTGCGCGTTGGCCAATCGCCAGATCCTCACCCACCTGGCACGGCAGGCCTTCGAACAGCTGGTTTCGAATGCCGACCTGACACTGCTCTACGACGTTTCCCACAATACCTGCAAGCTCGAGGAGCATGTGCTGGACGGAGAGAAACGCTCCCTATATGTGCATCGCAAGGGCGCCACGCGGGCTTTCGGACCGGACCATACCGACATCCCGGCCGCCTTGCGTGCCGTCGGTCAGCCGGTGCTGGTGGGGGGCACCATGGGCACGGCCTCCTACATCCTGACTGGAACGCGTGACGCCGAGGCCCGCTCCTTCGGCTCCGCGTGCCATGGCGCGGGGCGTAGTATGAGTCGCCACCAGGCGACCCGAAAGTGGCGGGGTCAGAGCGTGGTCAGCGAGCTCGCCGAACGGGGCATTCTGGTGCGCAGCCCGTCCCTGCGCGGGGTGGCCGAGGAGGCGCCCGGCGCATACAAGGACGTCGCTGCGGTCGTCGACGCCTCGGACCAGGCCGGACTGGCGCGCAAAGTGGCAAAGCTCGAGCCGATGGTGTGTGTGAAGGGGTGATTCATGAAGCGTGAGTAGTGAGTAGTGACTGGTGAATAGTTGATGTTGATTGGTGAGGCGTGGAGAAGGACGGTGAAGCGTGGGGAAGAACGGTGACTCGGTTGAGGGTGACTCGGTGACTCGGAAAAGAAAGCGGACAGCGGGCGGCGGTCAGCAGGAAAGAAGCAGGGAGCGAAGGGCGCGAAGGATGGTGACTGGGTTGATGGTGACTGGGTGAATCGTGATTTGTGATGAGCGAGGCTACGTTCAATCAGCAGGTGGCGGAGAAGCTGGTGGAGGCGGCCGAGCTTCTTGAGCAGCAGGGCGCCAACCCCTTTCGCGTGAATGCCTATCGTCGTGCCTCGGCGACCGTGGCGGGGCTTGACCGCGACCTGGGGGAATTGGTTAACGAGCGAGGCCAGGATGCTCTGGTCGCGCTGCCAAACATCGGCAAAGGCATCGCCGCGGCCGTGGTCGAGCTCGCGGCGACGGGCCGCTGGAGCCAGCTCGAGCGGCTCCGGGGCACACTGGATCCCGCGCATCTTTTCCAGACCGTCCCCGGTATCGGCCCTGAGCTCGCGGAACGCATTCAAACAGGACTACACGTGGACACTCTGGAGGGTTTGGAGACCGCAGCCCACGACGGCAGGCTGGCAACGGTCCACGGCATCGGTCGCCGGCGTTCGGCCGCAATCCGGGCCGAGCTTGCCAGCATCCTGGGCCGCGTGCACGGCCGTCACGCCGGGCGGCCGGTCAGCGGGCCTTCAGTGGCCCTGGTCCTGGCGGTGGACGCGGATTACCGCAAACAAGCCGCGGCAGGCAGCCTGCCGACCATCGCCCCCCGGCGCTTCAATCCCGATGGCAAGGCCTGGCTGCCCATTCTGCACGCTGCACGCGAGGACTGGCACTTTACGGCGCTCTACTCCAACACGCCGCGCGCCCACGAGCTGGGGCGAACCCACGACTGGGTCATCGTGTACTTCTACGATGACCACCATCGCGAAGGACAGAACACGGTGGTGACCGAAAACCGTGGTGCCCTCATGGGCCGGCGGGTGGTGCGCGGCCGGGAGCCTGACTGCCGGGCGTACTATGCTCGTGACTCGTGAAGCGTGGATAGGAGCGGTGACTCGGAAAAGATAGCGGGCGGCGGGCGGCGTTCAGCAAGATAGAAGCAGGGAGCAGAGCACGGAGAACGCTGACTCGTTAACTCGGTGACTCGGGATTCGTGACTCGTGAAACGGGAAGCGGGGACAAGAACGATGACTCGGTTGACGGGGCCCTAAGGGCTCAGGCGCACAACTTAATGTCGCGTGAGGCCATTTCGGAGAAACTTGCAGTAAACTGTTGCCAGTGCTGGTCTGGAATTAGACACCCCACGATTGACACGGCATGGCTGACGACAGAAAACTTCCCACGAAGTCCACCAGCTCCGAGGTGGACGCTTTTTTGCGCAAAGTCGCCGCCACACCGGCTCTGAAGTCGAACGCGGAGCGCGGGCGGCTGATATTCGCCATGGACGCCACGGCAAGCCGGGAACCCACGTGGGACCAGGCCAGCCATATCCAGGGCCAGATGTTCCAGGAGACCGAAGCGCTCGGCGGGCTGGACATCCAGCTCTGTTTTTACCGAGGCTTCGCGGAATTCAACGCCAGCGCCTGGTATTCCAGCGCACGCGAGCTGCTCGGCCGGATGACCTCAGTTTTCTGCGCCGCCGGGCAGACTCAGATCGCCAGGGTGCTCGAGCACGCTATCGGCGAAACAAAAATCAGGAAGGTCCACGCCCTGGTGATGGTCGGTGACTGCATGGAAGAGAACGTGGACAGGCTCGGACAGCTCGCCGGCGAGCTGGGACTGCTCGGCGTGCCCGTGTTCCTGTTTCAGGAGGGGCACGACCCGGTGGCCGAGCGCGCGTTCCGACACATGGCGAAGCTGACCAGCGGTGCCTACTGCCGTTTCCATGCGGGCAGCGCCGACCAGCTGCGCGACCTGCTTAGCGCCGTTGCCGTGTTTGCAGCCGGCGGCCGCCCCGCCCTGGAGGATTTCGGCAGGCGCCGGGGGAGCGTCGTGCGGCAGCTCACTCACCAGATCAGCAAAGGCTAGTCCGCTTGCCTGCCCGACTTGTTCTCGTCGTACTGGTCGTTGTCGGCATCCTCATGCTGCTCCGGTGGTTCGCGCGGACACCGCCGCCTCAGCTTGCCCGGGCGCTGAAGCGCGCGGCCGTGATCGCCGGTGTCGCCCTTCTGGTGCTTCTTGCGGTCACGGGTCGTATGCACTGGCTGTTCGCCGCCGTGGGCGCCGGCGCTGTGGCTCTGCAGCGCATGCTCACCGTCTGGCAGCTCGGGGCCGCCCTGAAGCGCATCCTGGGGATGGCCCAGACCCAGGGCGCCGGCGGCAACCCGGCCGGCGGCCGCAGCTCGACCATCGAGACCCAGTATCTGCGAATGTCCCTGGACCATGACACTGGCGCCATGGATGGCACCGTCCTGGAGGGAGCACACCGGGGCGAACGCCTCAGCGGGCTCGAACTTGACCAGTTGGTGGAGCTTCTGGCGGAATGCCGAGCCGCGGATTCCCAGTCTGCCGCCGTTCTGGAGGCGTATCTGGACCGAGTTCACAGCGACGACTGGCGGGATGCGTACGGACATGGAGCCGAGCAAACCAGCACCGCGTCCTCGGGCGGACCCATGACGAAGGACGAGGCCTATGCGATTCTCGGCGTCGAGCCCGAGGCGAGCGACGACGAGATCCGCTCGGCCCACCGGCGCCTGATGCAGAAAATCCACCCCGACAGAGGGGGCTCCGACTACCTGGCCGCCAAAATAAACCAGGCCAAGGACCTCCTGCTGAAAGGGTGAGCGGACAGAGAGGAAGCGGGCGGCGGGCAGCGGACGGCAAGAAGGAAGAAAGGGGGCAGAGAGCAGGGAGCAGAGGGCAGTAGGAAAAGCGGTTAGCGGGCAGCGGGCAGCGGGCGGAAAGAGGGAAGGAAAGCGGGCGGCGGGCAGTGGGCGGCAAGAAGGAAGAGAAGCGGGCAGCAGGAATTAGAAGGGGGCAGGGAGAAGAAGAGCGGGATACACTGAATTCCGAGTCACCGAGTCACCAGTCACGAGTCACGCTTTACGAGTCACGAGTCACCATTCACTATTCACCACTCACCAGTCACTATTCACGCTTCACGATGGCTCTGACACACATGCGTGGCGTACGCCACGGCTACGGGGGACCGGTTCTGCTTGACGGTGTGGATCTCCAGATCGAGCCCGGGGAGCGCATCTGTCTGCTGGGGCGCAACGGCGCGGGCAAGACCACGCTGCTGAGGCTGCTCGCCGGCGAATTGACGCCCGACGCGGGAGAGATCGGGCGACGTCGGGACTTGAAAGTCAGTCGTCTCGGACAGGAAGTGCCGGAGGGCCTGATCGGCACTGTGTTCGACACGGTAGCGGAGGGACTGGGAGAGATCGGCGCCCTTCTGGCCGATTATCAGCATACCAGTCAGTCCCTCGCCGCCGGGCACGACGACCGTTTGCTCGCCAGCCTGGAGCGCGTGCAGCACGAACTGGAGGTCGCGGGCGGCTGGCAGTTGAAACGGCGAGTCGAAGCGACTCTTTCCCGCCTCCACCTGGACGCTGCGGCGGACTTCCCGGTGCTCTCCGGCGGCGTCAAGAGGCGAGTGCTGCTTGCCCGTGCGCTGGTAGCAGAGCCGGATGTGCTGCTCCTGGACGAGCCCACCAACCATTTGGACATGGACGCCATCGCCTGGCTGGAAGAGTTCCTGCTGGGCTTCGACGGCGCGCTCGTCTTCGTGACCCACGACCGCGCGTTCCTGCAGCGTCTCGCGACGCGGATCCTGGAGCTGGACCGGGGCCGCCTGCATGACTTCCCCGGGGATTATGCCGCCTACCTGAAACGCCGGAACGCAGAGCACGAGGCGGAGGCAAGGCGTGAAAACGAGTTCGACAAAAAGCTCTCCCGGGAGGAGGCGTGGATACGCCAGGGGATCAAGGCCCGCCGCACTCGGAACGAGGGCCGCGTGCGGGCTCTAGAAAGCCTGCGCGCGGAGCGAGCAGCCCGGCGTCAACGTATCGGAAACCCAAACATGAGGCTGCAGGACGCAACTCGTTCGGGCAAGCTGGTCATCGACGCCGAGACCGTGAGCTATTCCTGGGCCGGACGTACCATCATTCGCGATTTTTCCACTACCGTTCTGCGCGGCGACCGAGTCGGCATCATCGGTCCCAACGGCGCTGGAAAGACCACCCTGCTGCAGCTGCTCCTCGGCGAACTGAAGCCGCAAGCAGGCAGGCTTCAGCTGGGGACAGGTATGCAGGTCGCCTATTTCGACCAGCATCGCGCACAGCTGGACGACCATGGTACCGTCATAGACAACGTGGCCGACGGCAGCGACAAAGTGATCATCGGCGGTCGGCCACGCCACGTCATCGGCTACCTGGGCGACTTTCTGTTTGCGCCCGACCGCGCACGCACGCCGGTGCATGCCCTGTCCGGCGGTGAGCGCAATCGACTGCTGCTGGCCAAGCTGTTCGCCCGCCCGTGCAATGTACTGGTCATGGACGAGCCCACC
>JASJBY010000270.1 GCA_030066245.1 Gammaproteobacteria bacterium | reverse complement strand
GGGGCGACTTCTGGTGGGCGTCAAGGAGGCACCGCCGTTTGTGATCCGGCAGGAGGACGGGCGCTGGTCCGGCATCAGCGTCGAGCTCTGGCGCGCGGTGGCCGACGACCTGGGGAAGGAATACACCGTGCGGGCTTTCGAGCTGGAGCCCTTACTGGCCGCAGTCAGGGCGGGCGAGGTCGACGTAGCCGTGGGTGCGTTGACCATCAGCGAAGCGCGTGAGCAATTTGCCGACTTTACCCACGGCTACTACGTTTCCAGCCTCGGGATCGCCGTGCCGATCACTTTTGGCGCCAGTTGGCTCGGCACCCTAAGCTCGTTTTTCTCCATCCAGGTTACAAAGGTTCTGACCGGGCTGGTCCTGGCCCTGCTGGTCTTCGGTGCGTTGGTCTGGTGGTTCGAGCGCAGGGGCAACGCGGAGCAGTTCGGGGGCGGGCCGGTGGCGGGCGTAGGCTCCGGCTTCTGGTGGGCAGCGGTCACCATGACCACGGTGGGATATGGTGACAAGTTCCCCTTGACGACAGGGGGGCGTGTGGTCGCCCTGGTCTGGATGTATGCCAGCCTGGTTCTGGTGTCCGTGTTTATCGGCGTGATCGCCTCGGCCTTGACCGTGAGCAGCCTGACCTCTTCGGTGAGTGGGCCGGAAGACCTGCCGCGGGTCAGGGTGGCGTCGGTCGGCGACACTGCAAGCGGTCAGTGGCTGACGGATAAATATATCGGTTTCAGCTCCTATCCTGACGTGAAAGCTGCCCTGCAGGCGCTGCGGGACGGCCGGGCGGATGCGGTGGTCTATGACATGCCTATCCTCAGCTACCTTGCGCGACAGAACCCGAAGAGCGATTTCTCTGTCCTGCCGAGAAAATTCGCCCTCAACCGATACGGGTTTGCGCTTACGGAAGGCAGCCCGCTGCGCGAGTCTGTGAATCGGGCGGTGCTGGCCAGCATCGAGTCGCCGGAGTGGAATGACACGGTGTACCGGTACACCGGCGAGGAGCCATAGGAACCGCCGGCCGCGCCGCGGTCCGGGCACCACCCCGGTACGCGGCTGGATGCCGGGCAGGACTGTCGGGCCGTAGACAGGCCACTAGGAAACCGATACTGTGTTTTTATACAGTATCGGTTTCATGGGCTCGGGTGCGGCCATGTTCTCTGCCAACGTTCCGCCCTATGCGGAGCTGCATGCGCTTTCCAACTTCACCTTCCTGCGGGGGGCTTCACATCCCGAGGAGCTGGTCGGCCGTGCCGCAGCGCTGGGATACAAGGCCCTGGCGTTGACCGACGAGTGTTCCCTGGCCGGCGTGGTGCGGGCGCACGTGGCAGCCAAGGCGTATGGTCTGCAGCTCATCGTCGGCTGCGAGCTGCGGCTTTCGAATGGTCCGGCCCTGGTCCTGCTGGCCACTGATAGGGCCGGATACGGTGAGCTCTCGGCGCTTGTCACCAGAGGACGACGAGCGGCGGTCAAGGGCGATTACCGACTCACCCTTGCCGATATGGCGGAGGGTGTGCCCGGCTGTCTGGCGTTGCTCCTTTCTCCGACCTCTCAGGGCGCTGCCCGAGCCGCCAGGCATGTGCTTCCCAGCCTCGACCAGGCGCGCTGGCTGGCGGCGTGTTTTCCCGGTCGGGCCTGGCTGGCCGTGGAGCTGTTCCTGGGAGCCGGCGACCGGGACCGCCTAGAAGCGCTGACTCGACTGAGCCGGCGTGCCGGGCTGCCCCTGGTGGCGACGGGTGACGTACATATGCACCGCCGGGCACGCCGGATCGTTCAGGACGCGCTCACCGCCATTCGCCTGGGTTGTTCCCTGACCGAGGCCGGCGACGCCCTGTATCCCAACGCAGAGCGTCACTTGCGTTCCCGGGAGCATCTGGCACGCATCTATCCCCGGGCCCTGCTGGAAGAGACGCTCGCCGTTGCCGAACGCTGCGACTTCTCCCTGAAGAGCCTGCGCTACGAGTATCCGGAGGAGCTGGTGCCCCCGGGTGAAACGGCCTCGGCCTACCTGCGAAGACTGACCGAGCAAGGTATGCGCGCCCGCTGGCCGGCAGGCGCCCCGGACAAAGTGCGCACCCAGGTGGACCACGAACTGGCCCTGATCCGGGAACTGGGCTACGAGTCCTATTTCCTCACCGTGCACGACATCGTGCGCTTCGCCCGCAGCCGCAACATTCTCTGTCAGGGCCGGGGCTCGGCGGCCAACTCGGCCGTGTGTTTTTGTCTGGGCGTCACCGAGGTGGACCCGGCGCGCATGGAGATGCTGTTCGAGCGCTTCATTTCCAAGGAGCGCAACGAGCCGCCCGACATCGACGTGGATTTCGAGCACGATCGGCGCGAGGAGGTCATCCAGTACATTTATGGGAAGTACGGTCGGGAAAGGGCGGCCCTGGCGGCGACCGTGATCACATATCAGCCGAGAAGCGCTGTGCGGGATGCGGGCAAGGCCCTGGGGCTGGCGCCGGAACAGGTGGATCGACTGGCCAAGTCCCTGTTCTGGTGGGACGGACGCCGGGTTCAGGCCCAACGGCTGCGGGAGCTTGGCTTTGACCCGGAGGCACCGGTCATGCGTCGTCTCCGGGCGCTGGTCAACGCCCTGGTGGGCTTTCCCCGCCATCTGTCTCAGCACGTGGGCGGCTTCGTGATAGCCAGACAGGCTCTCTCGCGCCTGGTGCCCGTTGAGAACGCGGCCATGGCGGAGCGCACGGTTATCCAGTGGGACAAGGACGACCTCGAGGCGCTGGGGCTGCTCAAGGTGGACGTGCTGGGGCTGGGCATGCTGACAGCCATTCACCGGGCTCTGGATCTGGTGAGCGACTGCCGTGGCCGGCCGTTCACCATGTCCGACGTGCCGCCCGAGGATCCGGCGGTCTATGCCATGATCCAGCGTGCCGACACCATCGGAGTATTCCAGGTGGAGTCCCGGGCGCAGATGGCCATGCTGCCGAGGCTCCAGCCCCGGGCTTTCTACGATCTGGTGATCGAGGTGGCCATTGTGCGCCCGGGGCCTATCCAGGGTGGCATGGTGCACCCCTACCTCCGCCGCCGCCAGGGCAAGGAGCCCGTGACCTATCCGGATCCGGCAGTGCAGACGGTACTGGAGCGAACGCTCGGGGTGCCCATTTTCCAGGAGCAGGTCATGAAGCTGGCCGTGACGGCGGCGGGCTTCACACCCGGCGAGGCAGACCAGTTGCGCCGCTCCATGGCCGCCTGGCGCCGCAAGGGTGGTCTAGAGCCTTTCGAGCGCCGCCTCATCGACGGCATGCGACAGCGGGGCTATGCGGAAGCGTTCGCGCGCCAGATATTCCGGCAGATAAAAGGCTTCGGCGAGTACGGTTTTCCCGAGTCCCATGCTGCCAGCTTTGCCCTGCTGGTCTACGTATCCGCCTGGCTGAAGCACTACCATCCGGCGGCTTTTGCCGCCGCGCTGCTGAACAGTCAGCCCATGGGTTTCTACGCGCCGGCCCAACTGGTGCAGGACGCCCGCCGTCACGGGGTGGAAGTACGGGCCGTGGATGTCCGTTGCAGCCACTGGGACTGTACAGTGGAGAAACGCCCGCCAGGCGAAAGTCAGCCTGCCCTGCGTATCGGGCTGCGCATGGTCAAGGGAGTCACCCGGGAGGGAGCGAGACGGCTGATGGATGCACGCCGTGACGGAGTTTTCACCAGTGTCGCCGATCTGGCCCGCAGAGCCTCCCTGTCGCGTCGGGACATGGAACACCTGGCTACTGCCGGTGCCCTGGCCGGTCTCGCCGGTGATCGTCACCAGGCGCGCTGGGCGGTGACAGGTCTGGAGAAGATGCCGCCTCTGCTGGCCGGGACCACTTTCCAGGAAGGGCAGCCCCGGCTGACGAGCCCCAGCGAGGCGCAGGACCTGCTGGCGGACTACGCCGCGCTGGGGCTGAGTCTGGGGCGTCACCCCCTGGCCTTGCTGCGGGAGCGTCTGCGGCTCATGGGTGTGCTCACTGCGGCGCAGATCCGCAGGTGCACGCACGGGGAGCGGGTGCATACCGTTGGCCTGGTGGTCAATCGCCAGCGTCCGCTGACGGCTTCAGGCGTGACTTTCATGACGCTGGAGGACGAGACCGGTCACATCAATCTGGTGGTATGGCAGAACGTGGCCCAGCGGCAGCGCAGCATCATGCTCGGAGCGCGCCTGCTCGGTGTGGTGGGCATGATCGAGCGGGACGAGGCGGTGATACACCTGGTGGCGGGTCAGCTCGAGGACCAGAGCCGGCTGATCGGCACGCTGCAGGCCCCTTCACGGGATTTTCGCTGATTGCCGTTCCTGTCCTCACGGCCCTGCGCTTCTTCGCCCCTGTCACCGGCATACAGACGCATCGCGTGCTCATGCCGTGTCGCCGGTCGTCGGGGCAGAAACGCCGGCTCGTTCCGCCCGGCACATGGGCTGGCCGAGGGCCGGAACAGGAACTTGTTACAGGAACGTAATGTCTTGTCTTTTGACTTGCCTTACTTTACCTTAGGCCAGTATCAGCCGCGTTAATGCGCACTGACCAAACAACAACATCGAGCGTAACTGCTTGAAATAAGGCCACTTAACCACCACGGGGGCTCCTCCAATGGATGCTAAAACCATCTGGCTCTTTATCTTCGTGGGCCTGTACTGGGCCTACTGTATCTTCTGGGGCATCAAAGGTGCCCTCTCCGCCAAGACCGCCAGCGACTACTTCATCGCCGGCCGCCAGATCTCGCTGTGGGTGTTCGTGTTGGCGGCTACGGCGACCTCCTTCTCGGGCTGGACTTTCATGGGCCACCCGGGCTTGCTCTACCGTGACGGCTTCCAGTACGCCTACGCGTCCTTCTACGCCATCACCATTCCGTTCACCGGCGTCATCTTCCTGAAACGCCAATGGATGCTGGGCAAGCGCTTCGGCTTCGTCACCCCGGGCGAAATGCTGTCGGCTTACTTCAAGTCCGATGCCGTGCGCCTGTTGACCGTGCTCGTGGCGCTGGTGTTCTCGGTTCCTTATCTGGGCGTTCAGCTGCGCGCCTCCGGCTTCCTGTTCAACGTGCTGACCGACGGCATGCTGGGCGTCGACGTGGGCATGTGGCTGCTGTCCGCGGTGGTCATCATTTACGTGGCTTCGGGCGGTCTTCGCGCCGTGGCCTACGTGGATACCCTGCAGGCCGTCCTGCTGGCTCTCGGCATCGTGGTCATCGGCGTTATCGCCATGAACTTCGTAGGCGGCTGGGGCAAGCTCAA
This sequence comes from Gammaproteobacteria bacterium, assembly GCA_030066245.1. GTDB lineage: Bacteria > Pseudomonadota > Gammaproteobacteria > JAABTG01 > JAABTG01 > JASJBY01. The sequence goes on along the minus strand of JASJBY010000270.1, from coordinate 2,640 downwards.
CGAAGGCATCGCTGCCTTGGCCCAGTTCGATACGAAGCGCACAGCTGACGGCTTCAGCCATTACATCGCTATTCCAGGTGTAATCCAATTTGTGTCCAACGGCCCAAGCGCCGTAGGCGGCGCCTGGACCGGGATTATGATCCTTACATACATGTTTGCTCTGATGGGCATTCAGTCTGCCCCGGCCTTCTCCATGTGGGCCTTCTCCAACCACAACCCGAAGCCCTTCGCACCCCAGCAGGTCTGGGCCTCCTCCGTCGGCATCGGCTTCATCCTCATGGTGTTCACCGCCATGCAGGGCCTGGGTGGCCACCTCCTGGGTGCCAACACGGCATTCGCGGCGGCCCATCCCGAGCTGGTGAACAACGTCATGAGCGAGGGCCTTGGCGGCAAGGATCTGATGGAGTCTGCCGGCAAGCAGGGCATGCTGGTGCCCCAGCTCATCGCCCTGATGGGCGAGGCGGCCCCCTGGCTCGTGGGACTGCTCTCGGTGTGCGCGCTGGCTGCCATGCAGTCCACCGGCGCTGGCTACATGGCCACGGCCGGCGGCATGCTCACCCGGGACCTTCTGAAGCGTTATGTGCTTCCCAATGCCACCCACGGCCAGCAGAAGTTCTGGGGCCGCGTGGGCGTCATCATCATCGTGCTTTCGGCCCTGGTGGTGGCAACTACCGCGACAGACGCCCTGGTGCTGCTGGGGGGTCTGGCCGTGGCCTACGGTTTCCAGATGTGGCCGGCGCTGATTGCCGTATGCTGGTGGCCCTGGCTGACCCGCCCCGGTATCGTGGTGGGCATGGCCGCCGGACTGATCGCCGTGACCCTGACCGAAAGCATTGGCTCCCAGTTCATGCCTTGGGGCCGCTGGCCATGGACCATCCACTCCGCAGGCTGGGGCATCATCTTCAACCTGGGACTGGCCATCCTCATTTCCGCCTTTACCCAGAAGCCTGAAATGATGAAGCACAAGATGCAGTACCACAGCTTCCTGCGTGAGCATGCCAGCCTGCCGGCTTCCAAGAAGGGCTTGGTGCCGATAGCCTGGATCCTCACTCTGGCGTGGTTCTTCTTCGGTATCGGCCCGGGCGCCATGATCGGCAACACCATCTTTGGCAACCCGAACGACGCCACCACCTGGATCTTCGGCATGCCTTCCATCTGGGCCTGGCAGCTCCTGTTCTGGGCCATCGGCTGTGTGATGATGTGGTTCCTGGCCTACAAGATGGAAATGTCCACCGTGCCCGAGAAGGAAATCGTTGCCCTGCATGAGGACATCGGTGATATTCGACTGGACGTGGACCGGCCGTCGTAAGACTGCATCATTAACTTCGATAGATTGTGGGGAGGGCTTCGGCCCTCCCTTTTTTCGTTCAGGAAACAGGCATGGCTTATTTCGTAATCTCGGTGCTTGTGCTGGCAGCGCTGCTCTATCTTCCCGTGAGCAAGCTCATCTGGGTTGTCAGCGTGCGCAGACTGCAGCGCAAGCTGGGTCGGGAGCTGGACGAGGCGGAGGTCAGGGGACAGGCCAAGCGTGCCCGCTTTATCGCCTTACTGCTCTGCCTTCCCTTCTCCTACCTCTTCAACTTGAACCTCCTGGGTTTGCCTGGCCATGGATGAGCGGCTTTACCGCGTCCTGATGGGTGTCGCCATTACGCTCACGGTGGCGTGGTTGGGATGGTCCATCTACGACAGCTTCTTTGCCCACGTGGCGCCAGGGGACAACGCTTATCTGGCGGGCGAGAACTACTTTGCGGACGGTCATTATGATGACGCCTTGTCCGAGTACGAGGCCGCGCTTGCGGAAGCCCCGGACCACGTTTACGCGTGGCGAGGCAAGGCTCGGGCTCTGCTGCAGCTGAGCCGGCATCCGGAAGCCCTTTTGGCTTTCGACGAGGCTATCGCCCGGGATCCGGAGTTTGCAGGAAGCTACGCCAACCGGGGAATTCTGTACGACCGGATGGGGGACCACGAAAAAGCACTGGCCGATTACGAGCGCGCTCTGAGCATGGACAGCGCGGTCGCAAAAGGGCCCGGCTGGATGACCCGGTTCCTCAGACTGCAACCCGAGAAACCTCCCACCATCGCCGACCGCGCCCGCTACCTCCGCGAACAGCTGGCCAAGCCCGACTCCGAGCGGCTGCTCCAGATGCCCGAAGCAGATGAGACCCAGCGGCCCTATAAGCAGTGAGGAGAAAGCGGTCAGCGGGCGGCGGGCGGCGGGCAGCAGGAGTTTAGAAGGGGGCAGAGGGCAGGGAGCAGGATGCAGGAAGATGAGAGGCGGTCAGCCGGTAGGGAAGAGAGCGGTCAGCGGACGGTGGGCAGCGGGCAGCCGGAAGGGAGAAGAGCGGTCGGCGGACGGCGGGCGGCGGTCAGTTAGTCAGGCTGTCTACTTGCAGTTCTTGACCTGGTCCTTGGCCCGCAGGAATACGCCGGCGGTCTCCACCTAATCCACAGGGGTCAACGGCCTCGACCGGCATGACAGGCGCTTCACCCTTGCGTCCCGCGAACCGCCTCGAATCTGATTGCATTGGCCGAGAAAGGGGCGGTCTCGCGGTTTAGCCCGAAGTTCCTGCGGCAGAGCAGTCACAACTGATTGATAAAATTCGTAAAGTAGGGGTTCTCAGCTTCCCTGTACTGGCAACA
>JASJBY010000269.1 GCA_030066245.1 Gammaproteobacteria bacterium | reverse complement strand
GCCGTCTGGCTCTCCGAGCGAACGGGCGAGCGTTATCGCCTGCCGACCGAGGCAGAATGGGAGTACGCCGCACGGGCGGGAACCCAGAGCGCCTACTGGTGGGGTGATGAAGTTGGCCACAATCATGCCAACTGCGACGGCTGCGGCAGCCACTGGGATGATCTGCAGCCGGCGCCCGTGGGGTCGTTCCCACCGAATCCGCACGGGTTGCATGAAATGCTCGGCAACGTCTGGGAGTGGGTGGAGGACTGCTGGCACGATGACTATACCGGCGCGCCAACTGATGGCTCCGCCTGGCTCTCTGAAGACTGCGGCCCACGGATGGTCCGGGGTGGATCCTGGGCTGTCGGTCCCGAGCACCTGCGATGTGCGCTTCGCTATGGGGCCGCGCCGGATGAACTGCTCGATTCGCTGGGTTTTCGTCTCGTTCAGGAGCTATGAAACGGCGCCGACACGGACGCTTCGCCGCCACGTGCCCAGAATTTTGCTCACATTCTCGAAGCCATTAGAATCAACGCCGGGTAAGCTGCCCAGGCAGCATATTCGGCCCGGGTGGCGGAATAGGTAGACGCAGCGGACTTAAAATCCGCTGGCCGCAAGGCCGTGCCGGTTCGAGTCCGGCTCCGGGCATGCACAACGACGGGAAAGCGGGACCTCACGCCTCGCGATGATTTCACCGGCTTGAAAAGGCCCACGTGTTCGGCTTCGACGTTACGGCAGGGCATTGGCCCTGTCCGGCACGTTGGTCGGACGGTCGCCGTTCAGCACCGCAGCAAGCTCGGCTCCTAGCAGGACGATCGCAAGACCCGTATAAATCCAAAACAGGAACATGACCACGCCGGCCAGCGTGCCGGTCAGCAGACCGAAGGCGGGAGATACCGAAATCAACAGGCCGAAGAGCTGTCGGGCGCCTTCCCAGCTGACGGTGGCCAGCATCGCGCCCGCCGCCGCAGGTCCACCTCGCACCCTGCCGCTCGGCAAGAGTCGGTACAACGAATAGAAGACGACAAACGTCAGCAAAGGTGACACCAGCATGGAGCCCAGATAAGTCAGCACGCTAGGCAATGGCGGCAGTTCCAGGTATGTGCGCAGCTCGCCGAGCAGCGGCAGCAGCATATTCGTGAGGAGGAATGCGGCCAGGAACAGGCCGGTAGCGAGCAGCACGGCGAAGCCCTTGGCCCGCGAGCGCCAGAATCTACGCAGACCGGATTTGCGTGCGAAAGCGATGTTCAGGGCGTATTCGAACGCGCTCAGCGCGTGGGTCGCTATCCACAGCAAACCCGGCAAAGCCAGAATGACCAGCTCTCCCCGGATCCGCAGCGTGTTCTGAACCGTCTCGACGGTGGGCACGGCCTCCGGCGGCAGGAACTTGGCAATGAGCTCCACGATCTGCTTCGAGGTGTCGACCCCTTCGAACAGGGCGCTCAATCCAACGCCCAGCAGATAGAGCGTGGGTGCGAGCGACAGCAGCGCGTAAAATGCAATCGCCGCCGACAACAGCGTGCAGTCGTCCTCGAGGAAATTCCTGAGCGCGCGCCACGCCACCTGAACCGCGCGGTTGCGCAGGAGTATCACGCGGCGCCCGGAGAACGCGCCTCGTATAAGGGCAAACGCGGCGTGGCGGCACTCAAGGTTTGGGCACGCAGGCACCGAGCCCGACCACGGCAAAGCCGTCGCCGGCAACGGCCATGACCATGGTACCCTCCGGACTCATGATGGAGATGCTCCAGCCTGCACCGTCGCGAACCCCTTCCTGGCCGTCTTCGACGCCCTGGATAATCAGTTTTCCGTCGACCCCCGTTTCCACGTCACGGATCTTGGACTGCTGGGGTGAATCCGTGCCGGCTCGGGTGATGAGCTTTTTGCCAAAGTCGACGTCGAGATGGCTCACGCCGTTGATGTCGGCCGGAGTGACCGCCTGGCAGGCATTGGGCGGATCGCATTCGAAAAGCTGGTAGATGGAGCAGAGGAGGGGGCGTTTACCGTCAAAGTAGTCGACCGCCCAGGCGCTGGTGGCCAGGAAGGCGAGTGAACAGGTGATCAGGATCTTGGCTACTGGGATGCGCATGGTGACTGCTCCTCAACCGACCGTGTACCCGCGGGCTTGCATGCACGCTTTGAAGGCCCGGGTCCACTGGTCCCGGTCCGCCTGGTAGACGGCCGCCTGCTCCCGAGCCCAGTCGTCCTGCTGGCGCCGACTATCGTTCCTGCGCATACCGCCCAGCAGGCCGCCACCGCCTGCGCCGATGACGGCACCCCGTCGGGTGTCACCGGCAAGGGCCCCGACTGCCGTGCCAAGCAGGGCACCGCCCAGCGCACCGCCCACGGCGCCACCCCGGGTTTCCGGGCGATCGCGGGTTGCGGTGGGGGTCGCCATGGGGTCGAACCCGGTCCTGTCGCGAGCAATGCGTATGCATTGAAACTCGTCCTTATCCTGCTGATCCTGGCTCTGGCCCTCGTTCGGAAAGATAAACAGCCCATGGCCATGGGCCAGGGGCGTGCTCACAATAAAAGCAACTAAGAGGATTACTGATCTTCGCATGATTCGCTCTCGTCGATTGGAGGCAAGCCACTGCTACACGCCGCTGGTTGCATGGGGTGGCAACAAACGCGACCGGCCTCGTCGGCGTCCTGGAAAAGGTTGTCGGCTCGGCGGCGTGGCCGCAATTTGAGACCGGGAGCTTGCACCTCGTGATTGTTCGCGTCAAGCCCAGACCCAGGTAGATGGTCGGAGATATCGGTCACAAACGGCGATACAGCTGGTGTGGGACCCGGCCGGGGCGTATTTTGGATCAGCTATCTGGTGTGTGTTTCTTTCAGCACGACAATGGCATGCGTCAAACGCACGCCCGCCGCATGAAGACATCTTCACCTGGCGGCGCATCATCTGCCGACCGACATTGGCGAGTCCGCGCCGGGAGAGTCCGCCAAGGCTATTCTGCAGCAGCTTCTGGCTCGACGGCAGGCCGGGTCACTCGAAACAGGAGCCAGAGACTGAAGGCCAGCACCATCAGCTCTGCAGTGAGAGTCAACAGCAACGCACTCAAACTCACCGCGTCGATAGCAGACAGGGTGCTGCTGGGATCACCGCCCACGGTTGCCAGAGGGACACCGGTCTGGGGGGTGGCCATTAGAACGAAGAAAATCCGCCCTACGGCACTCATCATCAGTAGCATGGAGAAGAACACGCCCAAAAAACCCGCCCACAGACCGATCCACAGGGTCCGCTGGACCGATGCCTGGGTGGGACGCAACTGCGGATCTTCGATCCGCTTGGCCACCCGCGTGTAGCGAAATAGCCAGAAGGTGGTGAAGGCCATGACCACCAGACTGCCGTAAGAAAGATAGTTACCGAGATTGATGCCCTTGCGTTGCACGGACTCCGGGCTGCTGACGACAAGCACGTATATGAGCAGGGCGATGGGAATGGCAATCAGGACAAGCTGCGTCCAGAAGCCGATCCAGCCAAGCCACGAGAACTGCCCTGCCAGACGCGCGGGATTCTTCGGCTGCCACTCGGCTGTCGTGTGGTTGGTCATGGTTCTTCCAGGAGGTGTTGTGTTTTGCACCAGTATAAGTCAATGGCCTGATTTCGGTTAATCAGGGGGCTCGCCCGCCGCGTGCTCCTCCTTGTCGGACTCTGACTCCTCGACAATCTCAGGACCGAGGAGGATGGCGATGGGGCGGGTCTGCGGGCTGGCCTCCAGGGCAATTATCAGCGCCATGGTCAATGGCACAGACAGGAAGACGCCCACGGTGCCCAGCACCCAGCCCCAGAATAGCAGCGACAGGAACACTGCCAGGGTCGAGATACCGAGGCCGCGGCCCATGATGCGGGGCTCCAGGATACTCCCGATCACCGTATTGACCACCAGATAACCCGTAGCCACCAGCAACGTCGTCGGGATGTCGGTTTGCACCAGCGCCAGCAGCACCGGCGGGATCATCATGAGCAGAGCGCCGACGAAGGGAATGAAATTAAGGAAGAAGGCCAGCAGGGCCCAGAGTACGGCGAAGTCGATACCTACCACCCACAGCAGGAGCCCTATGCACAGGGCAGTGGCCAGACTGGTGAGCGCCTTGATAGCCATGTACCGGGTGACGGCGTCCAGCACGCGATGCAGGCGGGCCTCGGCCTCCGGCGTGACGTCGAAGGCGGCCTTGAGCTTAGCCGGCAGGCTCGGCGCCTCAAGGAGCATGAAGATGACCGCCAGCAGTATGAGCAGGCCGGTGCCGAACAGGCCGCTGACGTTTGACAACAGGCCGCGCACCAGCGCGCTAACCCGGGCTGAATCGAAGATATCGGGCACGGCCTGGCGTGAGCCCGCCATGCCAAAGTCTTCGAGCCAGGTGCCGAACTCGTCGCTCAACAAGGCGAAGCGTTCCCGATAGCCGGGCAGGCTGTCCCGGAAGCCTTCCAGGGCCCCCGTGGTCACGAGCAGGAAAAGACTGCCGACGTCGAGAATCACGAATGCGACGAAAGCCAGCGCCGCCCATTTCGGCATGCCGAAACCCCGCATCCAGCGCAGCGGCGGGGTGGCAACAATCGCGATGAAGACAGCGAGTAGCATGGGCGCGACAATAGCTTCGGCAGCCTGTATGAACAGCACCAGAATGGCGACGGCCGCCGCGACTATGATGGTGCGGGCAATGGGGGAGAAACTGGCGAGGGCGCTTACCATTCGTCGGCCATTATCTGCACAAACCCGGCAGCGGTTGCCACCAGCCGCTCCGCCTCTTGCTGTTCATCCTGCCTGCTTGCAAAAGATTTTCAGAATGCCTGTCAGGCCGTTGCCTTTCCTGTCTCCGTTGCCGAGGGTCGGGTGGTCCGGAACAACAGCCAGAGGGTAAAGCCCAGCACCATCAACTCGGCGGCCAGGATGACGAGCAAGGACATGAGACTGACGGCATCGATGGCCGAGAGCGATTGCAGCGGGTTGCCCCCAGGGCCCGGGGCGATCTGTATGCCCGTCTGAGGATTGGCCAGGAGGACAAACAGAAAACGCCCCACCGCACTGAACAGCAGCAGCAGTGAAAAAAAGATTCCCAGACAACCCGCCCACAGTCCGATCCAGAGGGTTCGCAGGACGGCGGCCTGGGATGGGCGCGAGCCGGCATCGGCGATCTTATTGCCCAGGCGGGTATAGCGGTAGAACCAGAAAGTCGTGAACAGCATGACCAGCAAACTGCTGTAAGACAGGTAGTTGCTTAGATCGATGCCCCTGCGCTGGGCGGAGTCGGCACCGCTCACAACCAGAACGTAAACAAGTAGAGCGATCGGGATGATCAACAGGGCGACCTGGGTCCAGGATCCAATCCAGCCGAGGCGTCTAAAACGCCTAGCCAGGCTCTCGGGGTTCGAAGGTTGCCATTCCGTGTTCGCGTTGTCGGGCATGACGATTCCTCAGATTTGTCGTTTCACGAATTAGTGTAAGGATAACCAGCCCTGGTTCAGGAGATTGAAACCCGGGCATGCTGACACGCCTGTTTCGAAAGTCTAGTACATCGGCACCATGCCATCAGTGTGTGTGGGTTTCAAGCCGGGTCGCTCGAACGCATCAGGGGCGGGGGCACCGCAGCTGAACTACTCGGTGCATTGATCCGGCGATCGCCGTCGATCAAGCGGAACAGCCGCTAGGGCGGTGTATCCCGCCAGGCGTTACCGCTCAATCCCATTTTGTAGCCCAGTTCGAACAGCCGCTGCATCTCTTCGGGATCGAAGGGTTCGTCGGCCTGTGATTCGAAATCATCGGGAATGGCGATGAAACGAAAGCCCAGCTTCTCGTTCTCTGTACTGGCACGGATGCGATGCAGGTCATTGAAGGCGGAGTACTTGATCATGGTGCTGATGGCACGGCCGGTTATTTCCGGCAGGCGTCGTCTGACAGCCTGAGGCTCGGGTCCCAACTTGCCGTTGCGGATGATATACAGGGTGCCTCGATAACCCTCGCGGTCTGTGCGACCGGCGGCCTCGGCGGCGGCGCCTAAGTCCATCGTACCCGCCGTGCTGAACACCTGTGCCACGGTGCCGCCGTCGGTGTGCATTTCATCGTAGCGCTTGCCGTCGACAGTGACTTCGATGAAAACGGGCGGGAAGGCGGCGGGGATGGACGATGACGCCAGGACGACTTTCTGAAACAGTGCAAGCGCATCCGGATGACCGCTATTGGCGATCATGCCCATGTTCCAAATGACCAGTGTCTGGGCGTCCATATGGGTGGTGCCGACATACAGACGGCGTCCTCGGTTGTGGGCGGCGGCCACGGCCCTGAGAAAATCCGCATCGAAGTGCGTCTGGATGAGCTGTTTAAGGGGTGTGGTACGGGTAAACGCCTCGCCTCTGAACAAAATCTTGAAGATATTCAGCCGCTCCAGAATATCCCGGGTGCGGGTGGTCGTGTAGACCGCCTTGAGCTGCGGGTCATACTCGGGTCCCAGAAAGGCGAAAGGTGCAATGAGCGCGCCGGTACTGATGCCGGTGACCGCCTTGAAATCCGGGCGGGTACCGGATTCGGTCCAGCCGTTTAGGATGCCTGCACCGAATGCACCGTTGGAACCACCGCCGGACAGGGCGAGGCCGTGATAGGTGGGGTAACCGCTCGCATCTAGTGGAAAGTCCCCCGGCTGCTCCTGTCCTATCGAGGCCACCAGGTCAGCCTGAAAATACGGGTCGATCTGGACGGCCCAGGCACGCACGCCGGACATGCCGGGAATCTCGGCGCGGTCCATATCATCCACCGGGACGGGATTGCGAGGCAGCGCGGTACAGCCGCTCAGGGCAAGGAGTGACAGACCCGCGATCAGCGATCGCGTCAGATGATCGCGGTCACGGGCCGGGGCGATCGTCACGTCGGAACGACGTTGTCGATTCACCTCTGTCCTCCCTTGTAGCGAGTATTGTCAATAACGAGCCATCCCGAAAAGCGTAGACTGGTCACTCGCTCAGTTCAAGCCGACTCTGGGAGAGCTCGCCGAGGGGCTCCACCAATGCGCTGTTTCCCGCCCAATAGTCCACGTCGCGTGAGCTTGCTAGCGGGCTGATTGGGCGATTACACTGGCGCCGTTGCCAGTTTTGCTGAGGCCACTCGATAGTGCTCGGGATTCAGGATACGTCAAAGCCATGAACTCCAGTGACAAGACCACGCCCGGTGCGCATAACGCGCGAGCCCAACTGCCCGCCACGCTGGACGCGCTCTACCAGAAATACCGCGGCCTCGAAGAAGGGAAGGTCGCTGATTACATCCCGGAGCTCGCCCGCGTCGACCCGGGCTGGTTCGGTATTGCCGTTGCTACCACGGACGGCGCCGTCTTCGAGTGCGGTGAGTCGCAGCAGTCATTCACCATCCAGTCGATATCGAAGGCCTTTGTCTACGGCCTGGCGCTGCAGGATCATGGCCGCGATCAGGTGCTTGCCCGGGTGGGCGTAGAGCCGTCCGGTGAGGCATTCAATTCGATCATTCTGGACCAGGGTTCCAACCGTCCCTTCAATCCCATGATCAATTCCGGGGCGATTGTCACAACCGACCTGATCAAGGGGAAAGATTATGCCGAGCGCATCGGGCGAATGATCGCCATGTTCTCCCGCTACGCGGGCCGCGACCTGGCCGTGGACAGTGCGGTATTTGTGTCGGAGCGCGCCACCGGACACCGTAATCGTGCCATCGCCCATCTCATGCTCAGCTTCGGCATGCTGAGTGAGAAGCTAGATGAAACCCTCGAACTCTATTTCCAACAGTGCGCCCTGTTGGTAACCTGCCGGGACCTGGCGATTATGGGTGCGACCCTGGCGAA
>JASJBY010000268.1 GCA_030066245.1 Gammaproteobacteria bacterium | reverse complement strand
GATCGAGGGCACGTGGCTGGCCCTCGGCGGTCCGGCCTGCCTGGCCGCCGAGACCGACCTGCGCGACGCCAGCGTGTTCTTCGACCGGCTGGAAGAGCTGCCGGTGGAAGCGGGTCTGGACGAACCGGCGCAACTCGGGGAGCGGCTGCACGACCTGTTCGCTCTGCCGGACGCGGCGGCTGACGGAAGCCTGCAGATCATGACGATTCACAAGGCCAAGGGACTGGAATTCGACACCGTCATCTTGCCGGGGTTAGGCCTCAGGCCGCCCGCTTCGCCGCGGCGATTGCTCATGTGGCTGGAGCGGACAAGCCGCGTGGCGAGCGCCAGCGAACTCCTGCTTGCACCCATCAAGGCGAGTGACAGTGAAGAAGACGCGATTTACCGTTACATCGCGCGCCTAGATAGGGAAAAGGGCGAGTACGAGGACGGCAGACTACTGTACGTCGCTGCCACACGCGCCCGTAGGCGCTTGCACCTGCTCGGTCACACGCCATTTCGGATCTCCGACGGAAGGGCGGAGCTGCGTCCACCGGAGTCAGGTTCGCTTCTGGCGCGTCTCTGGCCTGAGGTGGCGGGGCACTTCCAGACGTTGACGAAGACGCTGGCCAGCGATAGAACTGCCGGCGACGGCGGTCGGCCGCCACCGGAACGGAGCCCGGTCACCGACGCCGCCGGGCGTCTACCCAGCGACTGGGCGGCCCCGCCGGTGCCGCCTTCTGCACCCTGGCACGGTGCCCAGCCGCCGGAAGCGGGTGTAGGCGCCGCGGAGGTGGAGTTCCAGTGGGCCAGGGAAACCATCCGGCATGTGGGTACCGTCGTGCACCGGCTTCTCGGGCGCCTCGGACAACAGGGTGCCGTCCACAGTGCCGCCTCGCTCATTGGCCATTATCGATCCGAGTGCCGTGCCGCGTTGCTCGGGCTCGGCGTGCCGCCTGAGCGCTTAGGGGAGGCCTTGGGCAGAGCGATGGGCGCGCTCCAGCAGACCCTTGACGATCCGAAAGGGCGCTGGATCCTGGATCCGGGGCACATGCATGCGCGCTGCGAGTACGCTCTGAGCGGTGTTATCGACGGACGTCTGGTGCACGTGGTTCTGGACCGCTGCTTCGTAGATGAGCAGGGCGTCGGCTGGATCATCGATTACAAGACCAGCGCTCACGAGGGCGCTGATCTGGAAGAATTCCTGGACAATGAGCAGGCTCGCTATCGTCAGCAGCTCAGGCAGTATGCGACGCTTATGCAGGCGAAGGACCCTCGTCCGTGGCGGTTGGGATTGTATTTCCCGCTGCTGGCGGGCTGGCGGGAGTGGCAGTATGACGCGTAGACTGCCGGCAGCGTGAAGGCGCGTTCCTGGGGCTTCGCTGCCCGGTTGCAGCGTTGCAAAACCGCGTGAGCGGATAAACCGATCAACTGGAAGACAGGGGTGCGGAAGCGTGACCAACTACGATGTTTTCAACGGCGACGCCGACGGGCTATGTGCCTTACAGCAACTGCGCCTGGCGTCTCCCGTGGACAGCCATCTGGTGACAGGGGTCAAACGCGACATCAGCTTGCTCAAACGGGTGCACGCCGAGGCGGGAGATCAGGTCACGGTGCTGGATATCTCCCTGGAGAAGAACCGCGCCGAACTCGAGAGGATCCTCGCACAGGGGGCGCAGGTCGAGTACATCGACCATCATTACCCGGGAGACATCCCGGAACACCCGGCGCTGGTCATCACCGTAGAGGCATCGCCCGATATCTGCACCAGCCTGCTGGTGAATGAGCGGCTCGACGGACAATTCCGCAGCTGGGCCGTGGTAGGGGCCTTCGGCGACAACCTGGACGAGAGCGCGCAGCGAGCAGCAGAGCCCCTGGGCCTTTCCCTTGGGGAGCTTACCAAGCTGCGCGAGCTAGGCATTTGCATCAACTACAACGCTTACGGCGCCACCGTGGACGATCTGTTCTTCCCACCCGACGACCTTTTCCGGCGTCTGAGCGGGTATGCGGATCCGCTGCGCTTCATGGCTGAGGACGAGACCTTCGTTCAGCTGAAGGATGGTTACTCTGACGACATGGCCAGATCCGCCGGTCTTGTACCGCAGGTGAAGAGCGACGGTCACGCTGTGCTGATGTTGCCGGGCGAGCCCTGGGCCAGGCGCGTCAGCGGGGTACTCGGCAATCAGCTGGCCAGGGACCATCCCCAGCGTGCCCATGCTCTGCTCACCAGCCGGCCCGATGGCGGCTACGTGGTGAGCGTACGAGCGCCGTTGAGCCGGAAGGAGGGGGCCGACGAGTTGTGCCTGCAGTTCCCGTCCGGAGGTGGCCGCAAGGCTGCCGCCGGAATCAACCATCTGCCTGAGGATTTGCTTGACGACTTCGTGGACAGGTTCCGGCTTCGCTATCCGTGAGCAGTCCGCCGGCGTCGGATCAACCGCTCAGCAGCCCGTAGTAGAACGGGCCCCAAAACAGCAGCAGTGCGAGCAGTAGACTCACGTCCAGGCGAAATGCCGTCCGATACCGGGGGTGTTCCTCCGGCGGCTTGCCCGCGAGCATGATGCGCGTCATGAGCATGTCGAAGAGCAGGAGCCAGATGAAGATAATCACCATGACCGGAGCGATGTAAACCGGAATGACACGCCAGCCTTCGTGTCCCTCCTGGGTGAACGGCGCCAGGGGCAGGCAGGCGATCACGAACACCGACAGGGCGATGCGCAGCGGGCCGATGCGGGCCAGGAATCCAGGCGCCGAGCGCTTACGCTGGAGATTGTTGTCGCGATTCTGCTCTGCCATGGGGCTGCGTTCTCTCCGACCGCCGGTATGCTCACCACGCGTCTACGAAAGTTTAACCACAGGTGACGCGACAAGCACAGCGACCCGGCAAGATAGCTGATCCGAGATGCGCTACGAGCTAACCCGGTCAGGACTGAAGGTCCGTGTGCCACCGCACCCGGTCTCCCGGACGAATGCCGAGGCGTTCGGCAGTGCCCGCCCTGACCTCGAGAACAGACGGAACCGGTGTCCGCGGCGCGATCCTGTGCAGGGAGAGCGGCTGCGTGTCGGCTATCACCTCCGCCACCCGTCCGGAGCGGGTGATGAACACCATGTCCAGGGGAATCAACGTGTCTTTCATCCACATGCTGATCCGGCGTGCTTTCGGAAACAGGAACAGCATGCCGGCGTCCGGCGCCAGGGTCGTTCGATGCATGAGACCTCGGGCCCACTGTTCGGGTGTTCGCGCAACCTCAACCCGAAACGTGTGGATGCCCTTTGCAGTCTCTATGGTGAGCACCGCTTTGCCGAAGCGGACGGCCTCATGCTCGGCTGCATCGCCGGCCTGCAGCCAGAGCAGGAGGGCAAGCGCCAGGAGCGCCGCGGCGCCGGCGCTCAACGCCCAGGCGGTGCAGACCTTGATGACGGGGCGTCTCACGGTTTCTGGTCGCCGGCCATCAGGGCAGAATCACCTGCACATGGGCACCACCCAGCGGGCCGTTGCCGATACGAAGCGTGCCCTGGTAGATGCCTTCCACCAGGTCTCTCACCACGGCCAGACCGATTCCATGTCCCTGGGTGCCGGGGTCTGCGCGCACGCCTCGGCCCAGAATGGCCTGAACGTGCTCGGCGGGTATGCCCGGACCATCGTCCTGAACTTCCATGAAGAATATCCCCTCGCTGCTGCGGGCGCGCAGCTCGATGCGACTGCGCGCCCATTTCCACGCGTTGTCGGCCAGGTTGCCCACCAGTTCCATCAGGTCGCCTTCGTCGCCTCTGAACAAGGTGTCGTTGGCCACCTGAACAGACACCTCCAGAGATTTCTCCGCGTAGACTTTCTGCAGCGAACCGACGACCTTGCGGACGACCCGTTCCGCGGAAACGGGGGCGCTCAGCCCGGTGCGGCCGGAGGCGGCCGCCCTTTGCAGCTGGTACTGGACCGTCTGGTCCATGCGCTCAACCTGCTCCTGGACTGAATTGCTCAACTCCGGGTTCGTTTCACCAGCCTCCACGGCGCCGCGCAGAACGGCCAGTGGTGTCTTAAGGCTGTGCGCCAAATCGGCAAGCGCATTCCGGTAACGCTCCAGGTGGCTGCGACTGCTGGTGATCATGGCGTTCAGACTCGCCGTCAGGGTCCGTAGCTCGCTGGGATACTGGCCCGTCAGCGTCGTTCTCGTGCCGGCTTCGATTTCGTTGACCTGCCTGGCCAAGCGGCGCAGAGGGGCAAGACTCCATCGCAGTATACTGCCCTGGACACCGAGCAGAACCAAAGCGGCCGCGAGGAGCCAACCCCACAGACTGCGGCGAAAGCCGGCCACCTGGTTGTCGAACGCCTGCCGCGATTCGGCCACCTGGAAGACGAATTGCCTCTCGCGGTCGGGACCCGTCTCCCAGGTGACCGCAAAGACCGCCGTAAAAAGCACTGTGCCGCCGGTGCCCCGCGCCTCCTCGAACACCATGCTCCCCGGCTGTCGGGCGGGCGGGAAGTCGATGTGGAAACCGACGCTGGAGGGCGAGCGCCAGATGGGCTGGCCCGTCCCGTTCAGGACCTGGGCGTACAGACCCGAGCCGGGCGTAGCGTAGCGGGGTTCGGGCAGTCCCTTGGGCAGGCGGAGTTGCTCCTCGTCATCCACGTCCGACGCGCTGAGAAATGCGTACACCTGGGCCTGCAGCCGGTCGCGCGCCGCAGTCAGCGCGCTCTCCCGAAAAGCCCTGTCCAGGGTGAATCCGGTCAGGCCGAGAAAGGCAACCAGCACTACGCTAGCCGCTATCAGCAAACGCGCATTGAGTGACAGCACGGGTCCCGGACTCAACTCCCGCCTCAAGCGGCGCCGCCGTCCGTCGGGCCGCGCTCCAGGCGCAGCCGATAGCCACGGCCGCGCAGCGTCTCTATGGGGACCAGTCTGCGCTCGGGATCCAGCTTGCGACGAAGTCGCCCCACGAGCACTTCGAGGACATTGCTGTCCCGATCCATGTCCTCGTCGTAGATGTGCTCAGACAGTTGCGTCTTGGAGACCACCTGGCCCGTGTGCATGACCAGGTACTCAAGCAGCTTGTATTCGTACGCAGTCAATTCTATCGGCAGACCGTCCATGGTGACGGTCTGGGAGCCGGTATCGAGCGCCAGCGGCCCACAATTCAGCACCGGCTGCGACCAGCCGGCGGAACGTCTGAGGAGCGCGCGCACCCGGGCCAGCAGTTCTTCCACGTGGAAGGGCTTCACCAGGTAATCATCGGCGCCGGCCTCCAGGCCTTCCACCTTGTCCTGCCAGCGCCCCCTGGCCGTGAGTATCAGAACCGGGAAGTCCCGTCCCTTCTGCCGCCAGCGGTGTATGACCTCGATACCGGACAGCTTGGGCAGTCCAATGTCCACAACGGCTGCGTCGATGGGGTACTCGCGGCCGCGGAACTCGCCCTCCTGGCCGTCAGCCGCGGCGTCCACAGCGTAGCCCTCTTCACGCAGACGGGCCTGCAACTGCTGCCGCAACGGGGCTTCGTCTTCGACGATCAAGACGCGCATGAGAAGATAAACCGATGGCCCCGCTAATCAAGCAGTCGGCCGCTCCGGCTGTCTACCGCCACGGTGCGGACACGGCCGCCGGGCAGCAGTACCTTGACCCGGTAGCTGCGTTTGCCTTTCCGCACGCTCAAGACTCGCCCGCCGGTCGCCCGGCGCGCCTGCTCTGCGGCGGCATCCTCGCCAATGTCTCCACCCCGCTGCGCCAGGTGGCGCACCGGTTGGGGCGCGATGCTCTGCCGCCACGGGTCCCAGCTTGCCTGGCACGGTGGCTGAAGGGCGGCCGCCGCCATGAACGCGACGAGCAGGGCAGGGCACTTCTGTCTCACTTCAGGGCATACTCCAGACGGGCTAGTCGTTCACGGGTGTGACCGCCACGCGAATGCGGATGCGGCGGCCGGGGTCGTGGTCCATGCGTCGCACGAAGGTCTTGCCCTTATAGCGGTACGTGACGCGGTAGCCTTCAACACGCTCCTCGTCGTGGTACTCGTCGACAACACGGCAGCGTTGCTCGGTCGTCACATAGGGTTCCTCAACGGTGCGGTTCCGGCGAGACAGGTCTCTGCCTACAGATGCGCCGAGCAGCGCGCCAGCCACTGTCAGCGCGTCCCGACGTTTGCCCTGGCTGAACTGATTGCCGACCACGCCGCCCACAAGTCCACCGACCACCAGTGGCGTGAAAGACCCGGCATGGCGGCCCGCGTGTCGGCGATAGCGGGTAACTTCTTCCTCCCAGCACTCACGCCGGGGCTCGGACACACGAATCACACGGACGATAGGTTCCGCGTCGACCACCTTAGCATAATCGATGTACGGAGAATTGCGGTATTCTCCGTCGTCTATGCGGGCCGTCACCGGGCTTGCCACCATGACGGCGCATATTGTGGCGACGGTGGCTTGGGTCCAGGTCTTCATCGCTCGACTCCTCATGTTGCGGGTTGCGACCCCGGGTGAGCCTCTGCAAGGCTGCTCGAACAGCGGCTCGCCCGCCTCAACTGTGAGTCTAGGGGAGGCAAACTGAATGCAGCCTGAACTCGGAGCAGGGCAGTGCCGAAAAGGCCGGGGCGCCCGGCACGGACATTGTGTGGGTGGAGCCGGCGGCCTATAGTGCGCAAGGTCGGCCTGCGGCGCGGATCGCCCGGCCGGCTGGCGGCGATGAAGGGAGCGCGCGCCTCGGACCGGCTCCGGCGAACGGCTGCGGGTATCCACATGGGACGAAAGAGCGGCGGGTGCCGGGGCGGCTGTCTACGGCGCGCGGGCGCCGTCCCGAAAACAGCCTGAGTTGATGCGAGCGTGGACAAACACCTACGCGGTTATCTGACCGTCACTGGAGGCTACTGGGCCTTCACGGTCACGGACGGTGCCATCCGCATGCTGGTGGTGCTGTATTTTCACACCCTCGGCTACTCGCCCTTCGAAGTGGCGATGCTGTTCCTGTTCTACGAGTTCTTCGGGGTCGTCACCAATCTGGTGGGCGGCTGGCTTGCTGCTCGTATAGGGCTCAATGTGACCATGCATCTCGGCATGGGTCTGCAGGTTGTGGCGCTTGGCCTGCTTACCGTGCCCGACGCCTGGTTGTCAGTACCCTACGTCATGTCAGCCCAGGCCCTGTCCGGCATCGCGAAGGATCTCAACAAAATGTCCGCCAAGGCGAGCGTCAAGACCCTCACCAAGGGCGGCGGCGAGTCGAAGCTGTTCAAGTGGGTGGCGGTGTTGACCGGCTCGAAGAACGCGCTCAAGGGAGCCGGCTTCTTCGTGGGGGCGGCGCTGCTTCAGGCAATCGGGTTTCGTGGGGCCCTGCTGGTGCTTGCCGGCACGCTTGCCGTCGTGCTGGCGGTTACCTGGATGCTGCTGCCCGGGGATCTCGGCAAGGTGCAGGGCAAGCCCAAGTTTGCACAGGTTTTCTCCAACAAGGCGGCCATCAACTGGCTCTCCGCCGCGCGCTTTTTCCTGTTCGGCTCCCGGGATGTGTGGTTTGTCGTCGGCCTGCCCGTATTCCTGTACTCGGTGCTCGCCTGGAGCTTCGCCCAGATCGGCAGCTTCATGGCGCTGTGGGTGATCGGCTACGGGGTAGTACAGGCCAGCGCCCCCCGGCTGGTTCGTCGCAGCCACCACGGTCAGGGGCCTGGCGGCGGCACCGCGCGTCTGTGGGCCTTCGTGCTGGCTGCGTTCCCGGCCGGAATTGCGTTAGGCCTTGACCAGGGCTGGGATCCGGCCTGGGTACTGGT
>JASJBY010000267.1 GCA_030066245.1 Gammaproteobacteria bacterium | reverse complement strand
CGAGAAGCGGCGGAGGTCCTGCAGGAAGGGGAGATGGACCGCCGGGTGACGGAGATGGAGGGCTACATGTGATGTTTACTGTGGCCGCAGCGGCGATAATGCTCACCATGGCTTTAGCGCTGGGACGGGCCTTTGCGGGGCCGACGACCTATGACCGCGTCCTTGCCGTCAATATGTTCGGCGGCCAGACGGTGCTCATGATCGCCGTCCTGGGGTTCCTGATGGGCCGTCCCGATTTTACGGACATCGCTTTGGCCTACGCCCTGATCAATTTCCTGGGCACGCTGGCCTTTCTCAAATTTTTTGCTTATCACGAGATTGGGCGCGCTGACAAAGACCCAGGCGAGGACAAGCTTTGATGGCCTTGCTGATAGATGCCGTGAGCTGGCTCTGTCTGATCGGCGGCGGAATGTTTGTCTTGGTCGGCGGGGTGGGGGTCGTGCGAATGCCCGACGTCTTCACCCGCCTGCACGCGGTCGGTGTTGCCGATACCATGGGTGCCGGGCTGATTCTGCTCGCGTTGATACTCCAGAGTGGATTTCATGTCGGCGCCTTCAAGTTGTTCCTCTTGTTGATTTTCCTGATGCTTACCGGGCCTACCTCAACCCATGCGTTGGCGGAGGCGGCGCTGCGCGATCCGAGCCGTGTCGATATGAGCCCTCTGCCGGAAAAAGAGGACGGCACGTGACCGAGCAGGTGATCAACAATCTGTTGGCTGCCTTTCTGGCAGTGACGGCAGTTGGCATGGTACGTCTGCGTGGTCTGTTCGCTGTGGCCATGCTAATGGGCATCTACAGTCTGGTCTCTGCCGCGCTGTTCGTGGTGCTGGATGCGGTGGATGTGGCCTTTACCGAGGCCGCTGTTGGTGCGGGCATCTCCACGGTGCTGATGCTCGCGACGCTTGGCCTTACTACCCGCGACGAGAAGCCTCCAAAACGCACCCCCATCCTGCCTCTTCTCGTGGTGGTGGCGACTGGAGCGGCCTTGGTCTACGGGACGCTGGATATGCCCCGGTTCGGCGATCCGGAGGCACCGATCCACCATCACGTGGCGCCTCGTTACATTCATGTCTCTCCCAGCGAGATTGGTATCCCGAACATGGTCACCTCAGTGCTGGCCAGCTACCGGGGGTATGACACTTTGGGTGAGGTGGTAGTTGTCTTCACTGCCGGCGTCGGGGTTCTCATACTGCTCGGTGGCCGCGCAGGCAAGCCCAAGGCGGGGCAAACGGGCAGGCGGGAGAAGGAACAATGAGACATCTTCTTATCCTGCGAGTCATTGCGAAGCTGATTATTCCCCTGATCCTGCTGCTCGCTCTGTATGTGCAATTCCACGGCGATTTCGGCCCTGGCGGGGGGTTTCAGGCCGGAGTTATCTTCGCTGCCGGCTTTATCCTCTACGGTTTGGTCTTTGATTTGGACCACGCCCGGAAGGTGGCGCCGCCCGCCTTGCTCCCGGTGCTCATGGCTGTCGGTGTCCTGATCTATGCCGGAGTGGGAGTCATCGCCCTGCTGCTAGGCGGGAATTTCCTGGAATACAAGGTCCTGGCCGAGGACCCGGTACATGGTCAGCATCTGGGCATCATGTTGATCGAACTTGGGGTCGGTATCACAGTGGCTGCCGTTATGCTTGCTATCTTCTTCAGCTTCGCCGGACGGGGGCGCTAGCCGAGGCAAAGCCGGAAAGCCTAAGCGCATAGTGGACTATCAGCCCGGCGGACGGGTAAGTGAGGGATGGCATGCCCCGAACTGCCAAGTGGAGCAGGATTGCGAAGCGCAGGCAGGCAAGCCCCGGGATTTGGGCGGAGCAACGATAACGAAGGGCTGATTCAAGAGAAGGGGGTTCCGAATATTTACAAATAAGGACTTTATCACCCTTTCCCGCAAAGGAGAGGACGTTTTTGGATAGACAATAATTAGCTGCATCGACAGGGTGAAAGGAAGACGCACGGGATGCGGTCGCGCTCTGTGCTTTCGCCCTTTGAGATAAGGGGGGCTGACGGGGATACCCCTGCCTCCCCTGAAAAAGAAACAACGTCGAGGGAAGATTTCTTTTTCCGTGTCCGCCAACAAGGGAGGGAGTCTGAAGGGGGATTCTTTCGGGCTCTCAGCGTCTGTCAATTCGGCATGGTTATGTCCTTCTTAACGCGCTATGGATCTATCCGGTTTTTTTAGCTACTGGGGTCTCTATAACTACTGGATCGTCGTTTTCCTGATGATGACCGGCTTCTACATGGTCATCGCCCGGCCCAATCTGGTGAAGAAGATGGCCGGACTGTTCGTCTTCCAGACCTCGGTATTCATCTTGTTCATCAGCATGGCCAAGGTAAAAGGCGGGACAGCGCCGATCCTGGTTGAAGGCGTGTCTACCTACTCAAACCCACTCCCACATGTGCTGATACTCACCGCCATTGTGGTCGGCGTGGCGACGACGGCGCTTGGTCTTGCGCTCGTGGTTCGCATAAACGAGGCCTACGGGACCATCGACGAGGACGAAATACACAGCCAGGAAGAGGAGTCGTGAGGCACATCCGGTGATGACCGCACACCTACTCATCCTTCAAGTCATCATCCCTCTAGTCTCTGCCCCTGTGTGCTTGTTGCTGCGCGGGGACCGGGCTGCCTGGGCTTTCACCCTCACAGTGAGCTGGGCCGTACTGGCCAATGCCTTGTTGTTGCTGAACACCGTGCTCGCTGCGGGTTCTCTCTCGTATGCCATCGGTGCCTGGGCTGGGCCGTTTGGCATCGAGTACCGCGTCGATACGGCGAGCGCATTCGTAGTGCTCATTGTGGCAAGCGTCGGGGCGGTGGTGCTGCCCTTCGCCTACAAGAGCGTGAGGCACGAGATTCCAGCCGAACGTATCGGTCTGTTTTATACCTGTTTTCTGCTTTGCCTGACTGGACTCCTAGGTATCGTCGTCACAGGAGATGCGTTCAACCTGTTTGTCTTCCTGGAGATCTCGTCGCTGTCTTCCTACACGCTGATCAGCCTGGGGCGGGACCGTCGGGCGCTGACGGCGGCTTTTCAATATCTGGTTATGGGGACCATCGGGGCGACCTTCATCCTCGTCGGTGTCGGCCTGATGTATATGATGACCGGCACGCTCAACATGGCAGACCTCGCCGAGCGGCTCTCGCCAGTAGCCGACACCCGCACAGTGCGCGCCGCCTTCGCATTTCTGACGGTGGGCGTCAGCCTCAAGCTGGCCCTGTTCCCGCTGCACCTCTGGCTGCCCAATGCCTACACGTATGCGCCCTCGGCCGTATCCGCGTTCCTGGCTGCGACGGCCACCAAAGTGGCTGTTTATGTACTGCTGCGGTTCTTCTTCACCGTCTTCGGCGTAGAGTTTTCGTTCGAGGCAATGCCGGTGGGGCAGATCTTATCCATGCTGGCAGTGGTCGCCATGCTGGTAGCTTCTACCGTGGCGCTGTTTCAGGACGACATCAAGCGCATGCTGGCATATTCCAGCGTAGCCCAGGTCGGCTACATCATCCTGGGGATCAGTCTTGCCTCGGTGACGGGACTTACCGCAGGCATCATCCATTTGTTCAATCATGCCTTGATGAAAGGGGCACTGTTCTTGGCAATGGGATGTCTCTTCCTTCGCTTGGGCTCGGTCCACATCCAGGACCTGCAGGGCATCGCCAGGCGTATGCCCTGGACGATGGCGGCCTTTCTGCTCGGCGGATTGAGTCTCATCGGCGTGCCGCTGACCACCGGCTTCGTGAGCAAATGGTATCTGGTGCAGGCCGCTTTGGAGGACAATCGATGGGTCGTCGCTGTGCTGATCTTATTTAGCTCTTTGCTGGCCGTGGCCTATGTCTGGCGGGTTGTGGAGATCGCTTACTTCCGCCCGGCGCGGCGGGTGAGCCTCCGTGTTGCAGAGGCCCCAGCGGTCATGTTGGTGCCCACCTGGGTGCTGATCGGTGCGAATTTTTACTTCGGGATAGACACCTCACTGACTTCCGCGTTGGCGCGTCGCGCGGCCGAGACCTTCCTGGGGATCGGGACCTGAGTCAAGACCCGTACGCTTGCGATGAACCCGGAAACAACCATTCAGCTCGCTATCGTGGTGCCCCTGGTGGGTGCTTTGCTGATCTGGATGTCGCGCTCATATTTTAAGCAGCGGGAAACCGTCACCCTGGTTACGGCAAGTCTGTTGTTCATCCTGGTGGTATCTCTGCTGCCGGTGGTGATGGAAGGGGCCAAGCCCGCCGTTGTGCTTTGGGAGTTGCTGCCAGGGCTGGCCTTCGCATTCCAGGTCGAGCCGCTTGGAATGTTGTTTGCACTGGTCGCAAGCTTTCTGTGGATTGCCACCTCGGTTTATTCCATGGGTTACATGCGCCGTCACCACGAGAGACACCAGACGCGATTCTATGTGTATTTCGCAGTGGCACTGTCGAGCACCATGGGCATTGCCTTCGCCGGCAACATGTTCACCCTGTTCGTGTTCTATGAGGTGTTGACCATAATCACCTATCCCTTGGTGACTCATACCGGCACCACCCAAGCACGCAGAGCAGGCCGCGTCTATCTCAGTCTGTTGCTCGGCACATCTTTCCTATTTCTGTTGTTCGCGATCATATGGACATGGTTGCTCGCCGGGACCCTGGATTTTCAGGCCGGGGGGGTGCTCCGGGACACGGCGTCACCGACTGTCATCGGCATTCTCTTTGCGCTGTATGTCTTTGGCATTGGCAAGGCGGCCATCATGCCGTTTCACCGGTGGTTGCCTGCGGCGATGGTTGCGCCTACGCCTGTGAGCGCCCTGCTGCATGCCGTGGCAGTGGTCAAGGCCGGTGTCTTCTCGGTGCTGAAGGTATCGGTCTATCTGTTCGGCGTCGACCTGCTTGCGGAGTTGGGGTCGAGCGAATGGATTGCATATGTCGCCGCGGCGACCATCATTATCGCCTCACTGGTCGCGATGACTAAGGACAACCTGAAGCTGCGACTTGCTTATTCCACCATCAGCCAGCTCTCCTACGTGGTCCTGGGTGCTATGCTGGCTAACCCTTGGGGGGTGCTGGGTGGAGGATTGCACATCGCCATGCATGCCTTTGGCAAGATCACCCTGTTCTTCTGCGCCGGAGCAATTCTGGTGGCTACCCACAAGACCAAGATCAGCGAAATGCGGGGACTCGGACGCACCATGCCTTTCACTATGGGCGCGTTTTTCATCGGCAGTCTCAGTATCATCGGCCTGCCGCCCATGGGTGGCCTGTGGAGCAAGTGGTATCTGGCCCTTGGCACCCTCGAGGCTGGTCAGGTCGGATTGCTCGTGGTGCTGCTGATCAGCTCGTTGCTCAACGTTGCCTACCTGTTGCCCATCCCCATCCGCGCATTCTTCAGTGCTCCGGACAAGGCCGAGCCCGTCAAGGGAATCAGCGAGGCGCCAATGACCTGCGTTGGCCCCCTGCTGGTCACCGCAGCGGGTTGCCTGGTGCTGTTCGTGTACCCCGAGCCCCTATACCGGCTCATGAGCTTGATCGTATCGAACGGAAGGTGACTGCCATGAAGAAGGAAAAACAGCACATCTTCGACAACCCGGAGAACATCAGAAATCTCCTGCACGTGTTCTACACCATCTGTCTGGGTCTGCTGCTGGTCGACTTCATTTACCACCGCCATGTGGTCCACGCATGGGAAGCCCTGTGGGGTTTTTACGGGCTGTTCGGATTCATCGCCTGCGTTGCGCTGGTGCTGGTTGCGAAGGAACTGCGCAAAGTGCTGAAGCGTAGGGAAGACTATTACGATGATTGACGGTCTTCCTCCGTTTGTACTGTTTCTCGTCGGCGCTGTCTTAATCCCGTTCCTTCGGGGCTGGGCCCGTTACGCGTTGCTCCTGGCCCTGCCCGTCGTGGGTGGTCTCCACCTCCTGACGGTGCCGGAAGGTCAGATCGTTCACATCGACCTCCTGGGTTACCAGTTCACCCCCTACCGGGCGGACCGGCTGAGCCTGCTTTTTGGCTATCTGTTTCACCTGGCGGCTTTTCTCAGCATTATCTTCTCACTCCACGTGCGCGACACCCTGCAGCATGTGGCGGGACTGCTGTATGTGGGAAGTGCATTGGGGGCCGTTTTCGCCGGCGATCTGATTACACTGTTCGTATTCTGGGAGCTGCTTGCTATTACGTCGGTGTTTCTCATCTGGGCACGGCGCACACCCAGGGCCATAGCCGCGGGGTTCCGTTACCTCGTGATCCAGGTGTTCTCCGGTCTTATCCTGCTGGCCGGTGTACTGGTCCACGTTCAGCAAACCGGCTCCATCGCGTTCGAGTACATGGGGCTAAATAGTCCGGCGTCATGGCTGATCTTTCTTGCCTTCGGGTTCAAGTCGGCATTTCCGCTGCTGCATAACTGGTTGACCGACGCCTATCCTGAAGCGACTCCGACCGGCACCGTGTTCCTGAGCGCGTTTACCACCAAAGTTGCGGTCTACGCCTTGGCGCGCGCCTTCCCCGGCACGGAAGTGCTGATCTACATCGGTGCCGTCATGACCTGCTTCCCGGTGTTTTTTGCCGTCATCGAGAACGATTTGCGACGCGTGCTGAGCTACAGCATGATTAACCAGATCGGATTCATGGTCTGCGGGATCGGCATCGGGACCCACCTGGCGATCAACGGTGCAGTGTCCCACGCTTTCAACGATGTGATCTTCAAAGGCTTGTTGTTTATGACCATGGGGGCCGTATTGCACATGACCGGCCGGATTAAGGGCTCGGAACTGGGGGGGCTGTACAAGACGATGCCCATCACCACGGGCTTCTGTATCGTTGGCGCCGCCTCGATCTCGGCATTCCCTCTGTTCAGTGGCTTTGTCAGCAAGTCGATGGTGATGACTGCTGCACTGGAGGAAGGCTATCACTGGGTTTGGATCGCCCTCCTGTTTGCCTCAGCCGGCGTGTTTCACCACGCCGGGATCAAAATCCCCTTCTTCGCCTTCTATGCCAAGGATTCCGGGATTCGTGTCAGCGAGCCCCCGCTCAACATGTTGATCGCGATGGGCCTGGCCGCGGTGCTGTGTGTGTTCATCGGCTCGTATCCGTGGTTGCTCTACGGCCTGCTGCCGTTCCCAGTGGACTATCAGCCGTACGATGGCACCCACGTGATTGCGCAGCTCCAGCTCCTGTTCTTTTCGGCGCTGGCGTTCACGTGGCTGAAGCTGTCCGGTCTGTATCCCCCGGAACTTCCGTCAGTTAACCTGGATAGCGAATGGGTCTACCGGTGGCTGGCGCCGCGGTTTATCCGTAAAACAGCGGCATTAGGCAGCCCGCTTGACGTTGGTCTGCGGCGCAGCGTGGTGAAGCGGGTCGAGGCGGTCATCGATGCGCTCTTCCGGTATCACGGTCCTCAGGGTGTTCTCGCACGTACTTGGGCAACGGGCAGCATGGTCCTTTGGGTCGCCATCCTGCTAGGCGTGTATCTCATCTTTTATTATTTGTAGTACACCGTCAGAACCACTGAGACGGAGTGCTAGCCCGGACTTCTCACCGGGATTCGGAATCTTGGGTCGCTCTGGCAAAGCAGATTGGCCGATCGTCCGCAGAGGCATAGCTGTAGCTATGGCTCAAGGAGGATCGGCCAAGATGCAAAGCCAGAGTGGGCCAAGAGCCGAATAGGACAGGCTGTTCACAAGGAAGACCGGCTCGGTGAAGCCAATGTGCTGAGTTTGCCGACATCGTCTGCAATCCGAGGTCCGCCTGGTGAGAAATCCGGGC
>JASJBY010000266.1 GCA_030066245.1 Gammaproteobacteria bacterium | reverse complement strand
TGGGCCGTTGGCTGACGGACTACGCCATTCGGAACCGCCTCGGCGTCGCCAAGTGGGGCGTCATACTCGGGGTGTTTCTCGCCTTCTACACCGGCATCCTGCTCAGCGCCTTCAGCGCCCGGCCTTTCTGGAATACGGGGTTCCTGGCACCCCTGTTTCTTGTCTCCGGGCTTTCGGCAGCAGCCGCTCTGACCATTCTGTTCTCCCCGTCCGCAGACGAACGGCATTACTTCACCAAAGTGGACATCGGGCTCATCGCCGTGGAGCTTGCCCTCCTCGCCATGCTCCTCACCAATCTGAGCACCGGCGTGGGCCCTCAGCTGAGTGCGGTCGAGCTTATCATGGGCGGTGATTACACCGTCATGTTCTGGGTTTTCTTCGTGCTGCCGGGATTGCTGCTGCCTGTGATCCTGGAATACTGGGAGCTCACCGGAACCCGCAAAGCCTGGATGTTCATCAGCCCCGTGCTCGTGCTTTACGGCGGCTTCATGCTGCGACACGTCACGGTGGCGCTCGGCCAGGCCTCCTCGTGGGTGAACTACAGCCAGCAGTTCAGCCCTGAGCTGCTGCAACTGGTGCAGTGACCGCAGGTGAAGACGACGCAAGCCGGCGTCAAGCTCATTCCTGTCTGAAAACGACCAACGACCATGCGCAAGAACATCCTCTTCACTATCATCGTCCTGGGCGTGCTCCTGGTGGTCGCCCAGATCCTGTTCATCGAGTTTCACACGCCCATCCCCGCCCTTAAGAGCGGCGACATGGTCGCCTTGTCGCGGCTAATCGCGCGGGGAGAGGATCATGTCAAGGCCGAGGATCTGGCCCAGTGGATCGTCGAGGGGCGCAAAGACTTCACGCTCATCGATGTGCGGCCCACTGAGGAGTTCCAGGCCGGCCACATACAGACGGCGCGACATATCGCCATACCTGATTTGCTGCAGAATGGAACCATAGAACAGCTACCCTCGGATCGCTCCGTCGTCCTGTACTCGAACGGCACGGCGAATGCCGCTCAGGCCGTCGTGGTGCTTCGTTGCTCAGGGATAAAAGCCTACTCGCTGATGGGCGGCTACAACCACTGGCAGGAGTTCACCCAGAACCCGGAGACAGCGGGGAACGCCGATGAAGAGACGCTGCAAACCGTAAAGCGTAAGGCTACCGGCTGGTATTTTTCCGAGGACTACGATGCCATGGGCGGCATGCCCCTTGGAAAGGCCGCGGCCCTGCCGGTGTCCGCAGGGCCCACGCCGGACGCTTCCGTCACGGGCGGCTCGCCGCCTCACCGTCTGGGCGCCTTTGGGCAGGAGTCGGCCGCCCCACAGACGGTCCCCCTTAGCAGTCCGGCGCCGGACGCCGAGCCGGCTGAGGCAGAAGAAGAGGAGGAAGCCGGATTGATTGTTGAGGAAGGCTGCTGATCCCGCCGAGCCCTGCGGCAGTTACACCGCCGTTTGTGACCGGTATTTCCGGACAGCTATCTCGCAGGAGAGACCGAGGAGGAACCGAGAATGTATCGATTTACGCTGCTGGCTGTCGCCATCGGCAGTCTGCTCGGCCCCGTTTACGCTCCGGCGGGCGATGTCTGGATCACGCCCAGCCTCGAATCAGTCGAGGTGATCCACGACGGCCGGAGAACGGTGGTTCAGCGCAACCAGGACCGCAATAACACGGTCAATCCTCTCTTCGCTTTCACCTCCCGGAAGTGTCCGCCTTTCTGTGTGCAGCCCATGAAGGCGGCGCCCGGCGTCGAGACGGTGGGCGAACTGGAAGTGCTGCGCTACCTGCAGCGTATGGCGCGGGGTGACAACTCCGTGCTGGTGATTGACTCTCGCGCCCAACAATGGCCGCAACGCGGCATGATCCCCGGGGCGGTCAACATACCCTGGAAGAGCATCGACCCCGAGCACGCGGAATCCCGCGCTATCGGCAAGGTCTTCTATGGAGACTTCGCCGCCGCCTACCGCAACGGTCGCTGGGATTACCGGCCTGCCAAGACCCTGGTGCTGTACTGCAACGGCAGCTGGTGCTCCCAGTCCACCCGATTCATCCAGGTACTGCTCGGCTACGGATATCCGGCGGAGAAAATAAAGTGGTACCGGGGAGGCATGCAGGCATGGGAGGCCCTGGGTCTGACCACCGTCAAAGCTGACGCCGCAGCACAAAAATAGCAGCGGCTTCGCTCGAGTGATTCCCCGCATCGCTGGTGGCATTGCACACGGATTCTACGGTATAGTTCGCCGACGGGTCCGGCGCAGCGGCGGTCGTTGTCGACGCGCCTGTCGCAGTGCACCACATACTCCACAAAGGGGGGGGTATAGCAATCATGAACGTACACGTTTTAACGAGGCTCGGCCTCACCGCCAGCTTGCTGGCGGCGGCAGCGAGCTACCCTGCCTTGACTGTGGCGCAGACGAGCAGCGGGAGTTTTGGCGGGGCCATTACGGAAGCCCATGAGGAATCCAAGCAATGGCTTTTCACCCTGGGCGCGGGTGCGGGCGTGATGCCGGACTACGAAGGTGGCGACGACTATGAGTTCGTCCCCATCCCCATTGCCAGTGCCCAGAAGGGCCATCGGTTTGCGGAGCTGCTCGGCTTCCACGTGACCTCGAACATTTTGAACAGCAAGCACTGGCGCCTGGGTCCGAGCTTGAATTTCCGCAAAGGCTACAACAACATCGACAACGAGCGGGTGGACGCGCTCACCGACCGCGGAAATTCCTTTGAAGTGGGCGCTAAGGGCGGTTACGAATTCACACTCAGTAAGGACCGCACCCTGGGTCTGTCCTTCGAGGTGCTGGCCGACGTGGCCAGCGGCCACGAGGGCTTACTGTTCACGCCCAGCGTGGACTTTGGCATGCCGCTCGGCTCGCGCTGGGACCTGGGTCTCGGTGCCGAGGTCACCTATGCCTCGGGTGACTATATGAGTCACTTCTTCAGCGTAAACGCGGAGGATTCCGCCCGAAGCGGTTTGGATAACTATGACGCGGACGCGGACTTCAAGAGCACTGCGGCCCACGTGTTGATTACCTACACGTTGACCCCGAAGTGGCGTATTCATGCCTACGGAGAGTACAAGCGCATGCTGGGTGATGCGGAGGACAGCCCGGTGGTCGATGACGAGGGCGACGAGAATCAGGGTTTCGGCGCCGTGGCTGTCACCTACACCTGGTAAGCACCCGCAGCCCGCGTACCGGAGATGCTGGCCGATGCTGCCTCATCGTCTGGTTAGCTGACAAGGGTGGCGAGGTCGGTCGGACCCGGCCAGGCCGCCGGGTCGGTCCGAGGGTGTGGCACACCGATAACCAGGCCGTATGACTCCTTCGCCAACCCGGCGGGACCGGCTCTTCGCTGCTTAACCTGAACCACACGGTCTTCCCGGAGAGCCTGAGAATGAGAAACGCATTGACCCCGAGACGCCTGGGGGCGGGTTTGCTTGTTGTACTGGCCCCGTGGATGCTGTCGGCCCAGAGCGTTGCGGCCGATGCGCCCCTGCAGCCCGTTCCGAAAACCCTCAAGGCTTCGAAAATGCTGCCCAAAGGCATGCAACAGGGAGAAGGTTTCAGCGTCCGCGAGAAAGTGTCCAACGACGGACTGATGAATACCTACGTGGTCAAGAGCGATTACGGTGAGTCAACGGTCATCGGGGACGACCACCTGCGTGCCCGCATCCAGGAGATCCGCGCAACCAGAGCCATCGAGGAGCTGGCGGGCAGCAAAGCGTTCGGCGACGCCGCCAAAGGGGCGGTGTCCGGCACCGTGGAGGGCGGCAAGTCCCTGGTGACCAAGCCCGTGGAGACCACCAAAGGGGCGGTTAAGGGCATGGGCCGCTGGATGGGGAACGTGGGCCGCTCCGTCACCAGCAAAGATCCCTACCAGGAGAACGTGCTCGCAACGGCAACCGGCTACGACGCGGCAAAGCGCGGATATGCGCTGGAGTTCGGGGTTGACCCGTACACGGACTTCGAGCCCTTTCAGAAGCAGCTGGCCCGGGTAGCCAGAGCCGATGCCGCGGGAGCCCTGGTCACCTCGGTGGCCATGGATGCCGCTACGGAGGGCACGACCCTCGGCACCGTGGTGACTGTAACCAGCCTTGCCGCCATGAAGGACGTGCTCAAGGACAACCCTCCCGGCACTCTGTCCAAGATTAACAGGAACAAGCTTACGGATATGGGTGTGCCCGATCACCAGATTGACGGCTTTCTGAAAAACTATAACTACACACCTACCCAGGCAACCCTGTTGGTGGAAGCCCTGAATCGAATGGGCAACGTGAAAGGGCGTGAAATCTTCATTGCCCACGCCACATCGGCGCCGGACAAGCCGATGGCACGCTACAGCCAGCAGATGGCCGAGATGATGGCCAACTACGTGACCCAGTACGAGCGCGCCGACATCATCGATCTGGCAGACGAACCGGCGCTAAAGACTCGAAAAGGCGTTGTGGTGATTGTCCTGCCGGTAGACTTCATGCTCTGGACCAGGGAGTTGGATGGCGCCGAGAAGATCGTCGGAGCAGGGATAGCCGGTATGTCAGGCGTCAAGCTCAAAGAGGTCTGGGTGGAGGGAACAGTCGATCCGGCTGCCCGTCGCAGCCTGGAGGGGCGCGGCTGGAAGGTCCGGAACAACGTGCAGCTCGCGAGCACGGAGAGCAAGACCGCGGAGGTGACGCCCATCACCTCGCCCGGCGCCCGGGGCGCGGCCAAGGTAGCCCCGACTCCATAGCCCATGGCGACCATGCGGCTTGCCGGGCAGCGATTGGCAGGTTATCTTGTCAGCTCACTTCCCGTGACGGAGGTCGTACCGCCATGGCATCACGCTCTTTCGCTACCTCACCCCTAGGCAGCATCGCCACCGCGGCCGCCCTGGCCACGTGCCTGGCGATGGTGCTGACCTGGGGCGTACCGGCCTCAGCCGCGGACAGCGGTTGCGAAACCTGCCACAGCCAGACAAAGTTCTTCGCCCAGAATAAACGCCTGTACGACTATTACCAGGACTGGCTGACCTCACCCCATCGGGAAGCTGGCATCAGCTGCGAGCAATGCCATGGGGGCAATGCCGCGGCGGTAGACGAACAGAAGGCCCACGAGGGCGTGTTCGGGATCTCGAATCCGAACAGTCGGGTTTTCCACCGCAACCAACCGAGCACATGCGGTAAATGTCATGCCCGCCTCGTCGAGCACTTCACGCACAGTGCTCATCACAAGGCGCTGATGGGCGATGCGGCGGCCCCGAACTGCTCAACCTGCCATCGGGCCATGAACCGCAAACCCTATTTTTTCGACATCGTCGACAACGCCTGCAGGGCCTGCCACGTAGGTACATCGCCGAAAAACGGGCAGGCGGTCGCCGACATCGCCCACGATATCCTGCACCGACTCAACGTCTCCAAAGGCTATCTGGGATGGACGACGGTGTACTACGAGACCAACGGATGGCCGGGACAGACCAAGCAGCAATTGACATCCCTGCGCGAGAGGTATCACGACATACTGGCCACGGGCCATAGCTTTGACCTTCAGCAAGCGGACAGAGCCTCAATCGAGCTGCTGGCAGAGCTGAAGAGCATTTTCAGAAAAGCATGGAAGGAAAAGGCATCGAACTGATCGCCCGCGGCTCAATTTGCCCTTTCGCCAACCTTTTCTCCGTCGACAAGACAGGCGTCGGTAGTTCAGGACGCCTCCCATCGTGCCTCCCCATCATCGTATGGGTCGCGGACGAGTTACGTTGTGCGACTCTTGCCTTTCCTGTGTCTACGGTCCTGCAGACAAATCCCGGTATGAGTATTCGGTTAGGGCCGTACCGGCATGAGTGGCCGGGACCGTCGGCCACAGCGATAGCGGCCGTCGAGCCTACAGGGAGGTATTCACGGCGTGTCCCGGCAGCTCGTGCCGGTACGGTCCCCACCACGAACGTTTAACCGACCACGGGGGTGCTGCATCCCGGGCGCGTCATGCACGAGCCCGGTCCGGCCTGCGCTTCGGCAGGCGTTCAGGACTGGTCCCCTTTCGCCTGTGCCGCTCCGATAGACTGAAAGGCCGCTTTGTGAACACCGGTGGCGTGCGCCGGCCGAACACCTGCGCCCCGTCGAGGAGCAGCGCCCCTGGCGGTCCTGTGTGCATATCTTATGTGACCTAGCTCGATGGCAATGGTCGCCTTGGCGAGCAACGTAAACACCAGAAAACCAATAGCCCAGCAGCCGACTGAAATTGCCAGCTCGTCGAAGGTCGGCGCATACTCGAAAATCTCCCCCAGCGGCGTGGGGATGAACCCGGGAATCACCAGGCCCATGCCTTTCTCAATCCAGATCCCGATAAATCCCAGAACGCAGGCCACGTTGAGAAATGTCATGTTCTCACGCAGAGGGTTAATCATCAGGATCGTCACGGCGATGATATTCAACGCCAATGCGGTCCAGATCCAGGCGCGCAAGGCATCGAAGCCGCCGAGTCCGAGGAACAGATAGTGAATGGACGCCGCGTGAGTGCTCTCGTTGTAGAAATCCGTGAACAGCTCGGCACCGACGAAAAACAGATTAATCTGCATGGCCACCGTCATGATCAGTGCCAGCGTTTTTATTGCGCCCTGATCCACATGATATGCCGTGAATCTGCGCACGATCTGCAGGGTGATAATGATCAGAGCCGGCCCGGACACGAAGGCGGAGGCGATGAATCTGGGGCCCAGCAACGCCGTGTGCCAGAAAGGCCGCGCACTGTTTGCCGAGAAGAGGAACGCGGTGACCGTGTGGATGGAAATGGCCCAGAAGATAGCCAGGACCACAAAAGGAAAGTACAGCCTGAAGTTGGGCTCTTTGTCCCGATACAGGGAAAACAGCACGTAAAACGGGATGGCAACATTGAGTATCAGATAGCCGTTCAACACAACCACGTCCCACGCCAACAGCGACATGGGGAAGTTGAACTTTCCTATCACAGGAATCAGGTGCCAGAGACGGTCCGGGCGCGCCACGTCAACGACCACGAAGAGAATAGCCGTGATGACGGCAGCCACGGCCATGCCCTCGCCGATTAGAACGGCTTTCTTGATATCCTTGCGGTGAAAGATGTAGGCGGGAACGACCAGCAGGACGGCAGCCGCGGCAATACCCACCAGGAAGGCGAAGTTCGCGATGTAGAAGCCCCAGGACACCTGATCGCTCATGCCCGTGACGACCATCCCGTGACGCAGCTGACCCACGTAGAACCAGCCGCCGAATGCCGTCAGGGCAAGCAGGAAGAAGATCCAGCCCCAGTAAAGACGCCCACCGCGCAGCATCTCCGCCAGACCGTCCTGCAAAAAGCGGATCAAAACCATAACCAGCTCCTCAATCGGTGAAATACCAGACCTTGGGCTCCGTCCCGAGCTCTTCCTTCAAACGGAATACCGTCTTGTTCTCCAGGACGTAACGGAGCTCGCTCTTTGGATCCAGCAGGTTGCCGAACACGCGCGCGCCGGTCGGACAGGCCTCCATGCAGGCAGGCTGCAAGCCCTTGCGCGTGCGGTGAATACAGAAATGGCATTTTTCCACAACGCCCTTGGGCCGCGGTCGATTGCCCAGGTAGTGGGTGTTCGGATTCACTTCGTCGGCCGGGATCTGCGGCTGGCCCCAGTTGAAGTGCCGGGCCCAGTAGGGGCAGGCAGTCATGCAGTAGCGGCAGCCGATACACCAGTTGTAGTCAACGACCACGATCCCGTCGGGCTCCTGCCACGTGGCTCCGATGGGACAGGCCTTCACGCACGGGGCGTC
>JASJBY010000265.1 GCA_030066245.1 Gammaproteobacteria bacterium | reverse complement strand
CGCTATCAGCCCCTCGCGGGCAGCGATGAAGACAGCCGAGACCGGGACATGCAGGCAGCTATCCTGGAAGCGGTCGACGACGCTGCGCGTCTGGGTCCCGGGGATATTCTGGTGTTTCTCGCGGGTGAACGACAGATTCGAGAGACGGCGGAGGCACTGCGCAAGCATCACCCCGATCACAGCGAGGTGCTCCCGCTCTATGCCCGTCTCAGCGCCACGGACCAGCAGCGCATCTTTCAACCCCACACGGGCCGGCGAATCGTGTTGGCCACCAACGTCGCCGAGACATCCCTGACAGTCCCCGGCATCCGTTACGTGATCGACCCGGGTTTCGCTCGCATCAGTCGCTACAGCTACCGGACGAAGGTGCAACGCCTGCCTGTGGAGCCCATTTCCCGCGCCTCGGCGGACCAGCGCAAGGGCCGCTGCGGCCGGCTTGGGAAAGGCGTGTGTTTCCGACTCTACAGCGAAGACGATTTCCTCGCCAGGGCCGAGTACACCGCGCCGGAAATCCAGCGTACCAATCTGGCGTCCGTCATCCTGCAGATGGCTGCTCTCGGCCTCGGCGACGTGGCGAAGTTTCCCTTTATCGATCCACCTGACAAACGCTACATCAACGATGGTTACCGTTTGCTGTTGGAGCTCGGGGCCATGGACGCTGAGCGCCGGCTCACCGGCCTGGGCCGGCGGGTTGCCCGCCTGCCCGTTGACCCGCGGCTGAGCCGCATGATCTTTGCTGCCGTGGACGAAGGGTGCCTCAGCGAGGTTCTTGTCATAGTCAGCGGCCTGAGCATTCAGGACCCCAGAGAAAGGCCGCTGGAGGCCCGCGACAAGGCCGACGCGGCGCATCAGCCGTTCCAGCACGAGTCCTCGGATTTCCTCGGACTGCGGAAGGTATGGGATTACTACCACAACCATGCGCATCGCCTTTCCGGCAGAAAGCTGCGGGCCCTGTGTCGCGAGTCTTTTCTGTCATACGTGCGCCTCAGAGAGTGGCATGACATACACCAGCAGCTGCTGGGCCTCCTACACGACATGGGGCTGCGAAGAGACCGGGAGCCGGCGAGCTATGAGCAAGTGCACCGGGCCGTGCTGGCCGGTCTGCTGAGCGGTTTGGGTTATAAACGAGACGCCCGCGAGTATGTGGGCGCCCGCAATACCCGATTTCAAATCTTCCCAGCGTCCGGGCTCGTCAAACGAGGCCCCAAATGGCTTATGGCCGCAGAGCTGGTGGAGACGGGCCGACTCTATGCACGTACCGTAGCGAGAATCGAGCCGGGGTGGATAGAGACGGTGGGCAGCCACCTGGTGCGACGCAGCCATGGGGACCCTCGCTGGGACTCGCGCCGCGGCCAGGTGGTGGCCGACGAAAAAGTGACCCTCTACGGCTTACCGGTGGTGTCGGGACGGCGTGTGCCCTTCGGACCTGTGGATCCCGGACTGTCCCGGGAGATCTTCATACGCCACGCTCTGGTGCGGGGGGAATTCCGGGCGGAAGCGGCGTTCCTCGCCCACAACATGAGCCTGATTGCCGAGCTCCGCATCCTAGAGAACAAGCATCGTCGCCGTGATCTGCTAGTGAAAGAGGACATGGTCTGCGCGTTCTTCGACAGGCTCATTCCGGCGGATATCTGCGATGTCCGCAGATTTGAGCGGTGGCGAAAGGATGCCGAGCGGCGCCGTCCGCGCTTGTTGTATCTGGACCGGGATGACTTGTCGGAGCATTCGGCGGAGTCGCTCGCGGCCAGCGACTTTCCCGACGAGCTGATGGTGGACGGCCTATCCTTCCGGCTCACTTACCACTTCGACCCCGGTCGCGATGAGGACGGCGTGTCGGTAAGGATACCGGTGGCGGCGATCGGCGCGCTTCGACACGAACCATTCGAGTGGCTCGTGCCCGGTCTGTTGAGAGACAAGATTGTCGCCCTCATCAAATCCCTTCCGAAGCAGTTGCGCCGCCACTTCGTGCCAGCCCCGGACTTTGCCGCAGCTTGTCTCGAGGCCATGACGCCGGCCGAAGGCGGCCTGCAGGAGGCGCTGGCGCGGCACTTGCGCCGGATGACCGGGGTATCGATACCCGGGCAGGCGTGGCGAACCGAGACGCTGCCGGTGCACCTGCGCATGCGCTTCGATGTGGTCGACGAGCGGCAGCGGGTAGTCGCCACAGGCCGGGACCTGAGGATGCTGCAGGCGTCGCTGCGCGACCAGGCCGAGCAGAGTTTCCGGCCTGAGCCGGGCGCCCGCCTGGAGCGCACGGGTCTCACCCGGTGGGACTTCGGCGTGTTACCCGAGGTCGTGGCTTTTCAGCAGGGCGGCGTCGAGTTGCGAGGCTTTCCGGGGCTTGTGGACGAGGGGCGTAGCGTCGGTGTGCAGATATTCGCTGAGGCAGCGCGAGCCAGGGACGCCCACCGGGCTGGCCTGAGACGGCTGCTGCTGCTCTCCATGCCGGGCTCTCCAGGGTCCTTCAAGAAACGGCTGCCCGGCATCCACAACATGTGCCTGGACTATGCGCCACTGCGCCCGTTTCCCGTTTCCTTGGCGGGCCGGGATTGCGACGGCTCCTGCGAAGAGCTGACGCGAGATTTGCTTTCGGTCAGCGTTGACCAGGCTTTCTTGACGGGCGACCCCAAGGTGCGCTCCGCCGAGGCGTTTGACCAATGCAGAGTCCAGGGACAATCGGGCTTCTTCGGAGCGCTCGAGCAGATCTGCTCCCTGGTGCAGGATGTGCTCCGGGAACATCGTCGTCTGACGATTATCCTGGACGGGGATACCTCCAAGGGTCGCCCGAGCGCCTTCGAAGACATGCGGGCCCAGTTGGCCCATCTGGTGTACCACGGTTTTGTTGCCGCGACGCCGCAGCCCTGGCTGCGTGAAATGCCTCGCTATCTGAAGGGCGTCGCGCGCCGAATCGAACGCCTGGCGCATAACCCTGCGGGCGATGACCAGAAAGCGGGCCAGATGATGCCCTTCTGGCGAGCCTATGTTGATCGCCTGGAGCAGATCGAGAAGAATCGGGGCAACGCAGGGCCTGCTTTGGAGGAGTTCCACTGGGCGTTGGAAGAGTTCAGAATATCCTTGTTTGCACAGGAACTCGGCACACGATTTCCGGTGTCGGTCAGCCGTCTTGGAAAGCAATGGCAGGGGGTCGAGGCTGCTGAGCAGGTCTGAGGCGATTCCGGCATTGCTTGTCTCTTGCTTGCCGCTGCCCCGTGGCCATTTCCGAATCATCGACCACGCGCGTGGATATAACCGAGGGGAGAGGTGTTGGGGACGGGAGACGGAGGTGCCCAGCTAAAGCTGTCCGTGGGCCGCAAGCCGTGCACGCTGCTGCGTCCACGCTCCAGCCTGTAGCGGATTTCTGATCAGCGGTATAGTGTGCTTGGCCCGGCCGGCAGCAAACGAATTCGCCCTGCGTTCCGAGAATTCACGGGTCTGTCTGTTTCTGAAGCCTGGTTGGCGGCGAGTTTCGGGCTTCGCCCGGTCTTGCATGCGGCCATGGCAGCGTGTGGGACGGTCATGTGAGCTTTTATAATCGGGCTCGAGACCGGGCCGGTGCAGGCGCTGCGCAAGGTGCGCCGATGAAGGAAATCCAGGGCTGAGGACTGATGCAGCAAGATCCGATCGTTTTCTCCATTTTCCTCGTTTTCACCGGGGCCGCCGTGCTGGCCACGCTGGCGCTCTACGCCCGGCAATCCCTGCTCGTGGCCTACATACTGCTCGGCGTGCTGCTGGGGCCGTGGGGTGCCGCATTAGTGCCCGATCCGGAGATCCTCCATCAAGCCGCTCACATCGGCATCATCTTCCTGCTCTTTCTGCTGGGCCTGGATCTGCAACCCCAGGATCTCCTGCATACGCTGCGCAAATCCACATGGGTGGTCCTGATCAGCTCCATAGTCTTCTCGGCGACGGGTTACGCTATAGCAATCGCGTTCGGCTTTCCCCAGCGGGAGAGTGTTCTGGTGGGCGCGGCAATGATGTTTTCGAGCACCATCATAGGCGTGAAGCTCCTGCCGACAACAGCGCTGCACCATCAGCACCAGGGCGAGGTCATCATCAGTGTGCTGTTGCTTCAGGATCTGGTGGCTATCGTGGTGCTGCTGCTTCTCGAGGGATACGAGAGAGGAGGCGCCTTGCTGGTGGAGCTGGCACTGGTGGCGCTCTATCTGCCGGGGCTGCTGGTGTTTGCTTTCCTGTTCGAGCGCTATGTGCTCGTTCGTCTGATCGAGCGATTCGATAAGATCCACGAGTACATTTTCCTTGTAGCCATCGGCTGGTGTCTGGGTGTTGCGCAGCTGGCGGAGTTCTTGGGACTGTCGGCTGAAATCGGGGCCTTTATCGCCGGTGTGGCATTGGCCACGAGCCCTATCTCACAGTTCATCGTACAGAACTTGAGGCCCCTGCGCGATTTCTTCCTGGTCCTGTTCTTCTTCGCGCTCGGCGCCAGCTTCGACCTGAGCATGCTCGAACACATACTGCTGCCGGCGCTAGTGTTGGCATTGGCGGCCGTGACACTGAAGCCAATCGTGTTTCGCTGGTTGTTCATGCACACCGGTGAGAAACCGTCCCTGTCTTCCGAAATGGGTGTGCGGCTGGGTCAGATCAGTGAGTTCTCCATCCTCATTGCCGTCGTCGCCTATGAGTCCGGGTATATCGGTGTCGAAGCGTTCTACCTCATCGAGATCGCCATGCTGATGAGCTTCGCGGTTTCGTCCTATTGGGTGGTGTGGCGATTTCCCACGCCCATCGCTCTCTCCGATCGACTCCGCCGAGACTGACACGCCGTGCCAGTCCGGGTGTTCGCAGTGAGGTGGGTCCTTGTGGATGCGCTCAAGCGCCGTCTAGGGCTGGAGAGGGTGGCGATCAGTCGTAGATTCCGGTGACCCGCCATCGCCAGTCCTCTAGACTCATGCGCACGTGGATTGGTTCGTGGCCCAGCTCGCCCAGCCGGATAAGGAAGCGCGTGGGCCACTCGAAAAAGGCAAAGGTGGTGTCGGTGATTATCGACGGATAAGCGTCGGGCGCCGCAGGACGGCGTCGCCGCAGGCGCTCGCGAACCCACTCCAGGTCAATGGCATCAGAGGTTTGGGTGCCATACCAGCGTGCCCCGTCACGGACCAGATCGGAGATCGGACCATGGCGTTCTCCGATGCTGCGCTGCACCTGTCTCTCCAACATCGCTTTGTGCTGAGCCCTCAGGGCATCCAGGTCCACCAGCTTGTTCAACGCGGCGCGGTCATTCTGCAGCAACGCCCGGTCCAGCCTGTATAGATGGACATACGGCCAGCCTGCATAGGCCAGTATGGCCAGGAACAGCAGGAAGTAGAGGAATCTCATGCTCCAACTCCGGGACACGTCGGACACCGCCTCAAGCCAAGATGGTACCATAGTGCCGGATCCCGCCTCGATGCTCCGGCTTACGTCAGGGATACCTTGAGCGGTAAAGGCCTGCGCTACGGAGGCTCAGGGATGTCGGACGCGTGCCACGCGGCAAGCGGCGCCGGTCCGGTCGGGGATTGCGTCGGCTGCAGCTCGACAGGTCTTGCTTCGAGGTGTATTCCTGCACCGCTCGCAAGTCCAGGTCTCATCATCCGTCTCGCCCCTCGCCCGGCAACATGCGGGATGCCAAGCTTGGCCTTACAGCGGGCTGCGCAGCTTCTACGTCGCTGCGCCAACGTCCCCAGCGGACCACTGTGTGGCGTATTCCGGACCGGCTACATAGAATCTGGGGAAGGCCCCATGACGAAGCGGCCGAGTAGGACGAGAGACGACAGATGGTCAGCCAGCACAGCACAATCCTAGGGGTCATGCTCCTGGCTGGCGCGCTGGTGACCCACACCGGCGCCCGGGGCGCCAGTCCAGTGCGTGGAGAAGGCTTGTATCGCAACCACTGCCTTTCATGCCACGAGAGCATCGCGCATATCCGAGAGAATCGCCGCGCCAGGAGCTTGACAGACCTTCGGCGGTGGGTCGCCAGGTGGGCTGAGGAGCTGGATCTGGGCTGGGGGGCGGACGAGGTCGAAGACGTGACGTCTTATCTCAACCGCACCTACTATCGGCCGGGCGACGTTTCTCTGGCCCGGTAGCCGGCTTGTCAAAGGAGACTCGACCCGGCGTCGGCAGCGCTCGCCAGCG
The DNA here is from genome assembly GCA_030066245.1 of Gammaproteobacteria bacterium. Taxonomy (GTDB): domain Bacteria; phylum Pseudomonadota; class Gammaproteobacteria; order JAABTG01; family JAABTG01; genus JASJBY01. The sequence continues at coordinate 1,610 of JASJBY010000265.1, read as the reverse complement.
GCTTAGAACAGCGGCGTCCATTGCGCTCATGATTGCCCTCGTGCTCGGTGCAAGGGCGTTCGTGAGCAGGGGAGCGGCGACCGGACCCGCGCCGCCCGTGGAGGGGGTTTTCTTGGACGGCACCCCGGTCTCTCTCGGTGCGTTGCGCGGAAGCCCGGTGCTGGTGCACTTCTGGGCGACGTGGTGCCCCGTGTGTCGCTTTACGGATGCCGGCATTCAAGCTATCGCCGAGGACCATCAGACCATCACGATTGCCCTGCAGTCCGGCGATGCGGAAGCGGTAGGTGAGTACCTACGTGAACAGGGTTTGCAGCTGCCCGTGGTGCTGGACCCACACGGTGGACTTGCGGCGTCGTACGGCGTCAGGGGAGTGCCGGCAAGCTTCGTGGTCGATGCCGCGGGACAGATCCGTTTTCGGGAGGTGGGATACACCACAGAGCTGGGTCTGCGGGCGCGTTTGTGGTGGAGCGGTTTGCATGCGCCCGCTGCCAGCCCGGGACAGGGATCCGTACAAGCGCGATGACGGGCTCGGCACCTCGCAGGCGGTGAGGTGTCAAAAAGCGACCTTTACTGAATACGGTTTAATTTCGTAACCCCCTGGGATGGCTGACGATGAGCAAACTAGGAATCGACGTTATCGACATTGAGCGTGCGCGGACGCTGGACGGCCTGTTTCGCGAGCGAGTGCGGCGCAGTCCAGAGGCACCTGCGTATCGCAGCTACAGCAAGGCGGCTCAAGCCTGGGAAACCGTCACCTGGGGAGAGGCAGGTGCCCAGGTCGCGCGGTGGTCTGCGGCTTTGGCTGCGGAGGGCGTGCAGCCCGGAGACCGGGTTGCGCTGGCCCTGCGCAACTGTGCGGAATGGGTGTACTTCGACCAGGCGGCACTGAGGCTGGGACTGGTGGTGGTGCCCTTGTACACGGATGACAGACCGGACAACGTTGCCTACATACTCCAGAATGCCGGCGCCAAGGTGCTTCTGGTGGCCGATTCAGGTGCCTGGCGCCGGCTCTCGACTACCGCTGAGGAATTGCCCGAGCTGAAGCGAATCCTGCTGTTGGGGGAAAGTCGGCGGCCCGTGGGGGAAGCTTCTGTCGACGAACGCATCAGGCTGGTAGACGACTGGCTGCCGCAGCAGGCTTCCGAGGTCAGCGGATGGAAGGAGGACCCGGACGCCCTGGCATCCATCGTCTACACCTCCGGGACCACCGGGCGACCGAAAGGGGTGATGCTCAGCCACCGGAATATGCTGTCCATCGCTAACGCTGTGCTCGACATCATGCACTGCTACCAGGATGACGTGTTCCTGTCGTTCCTGCCCTTGTCCCACACCCTGGAGCGTACAGGGGGCTATTATCTGCCGATGATGGCAGGAGCCACGGTCGCCTATGCGCGTTCGGTGCTCCAGCTTGCGGAGGATCTGCAACAGGTGAGGCCGACCCTGTTGATCGCCGTGCCGCGCATCTTCGAGCGTTTCTTCGCCCGGGTGCAGCAACAGCTGGCCAAGCAGTCACGCGCCCATCGGCAGTTGTTCAATCTGGCAGTGGCGGTGGGTTGGAGGCGCTTCGAACATCAGCAGGGCCGGGCGGCATGGTCGCCCGCGCTGCTGCT
>JASJBY010000264.1 GCA_030066245.1 Gammaproteobacteria bacterium | reverse complement strand
TTCTGGACCGACAGGTCTTCTCCACCAGTCCCCTGCACGGTGAAACGCGGGAAATGAAGGTCGCCTCCTGGGAGGAGCGCGAGGCGGGTGGTGTGTGCTTGATCGACACACCAGGGATTAACGAGGTCGAGGGCGAGGACCGGGAACGGATGGCTCACGAAGTCGCGGGACGAGCCGACCTGATCTTGTTCGTGGTGGAGGGCGACATCACGGATACCGAGTTCACGGCCCTGCGCATGCTGGTCAACGAAGGACGCCCTGTGCTGCTGGTCCTGAACAAAGTGGACCGCTACTCCGGTACGGATCGCGACCTGCTACTGGCCACGCTGCGCGAGCGCACGCGGCACCTGCTGCCGTCCGACCGCATCCTGGCGGCTGCCGCGGATCCGGCGGAGCGCGTTTACATCCAACTCGATGAGCAGGGCAACGAAACCGAGCAGGTGCGCCGTCCGGCGCCGGACGTGGCGGCTCTTCGGGAACGTCTATGGACCATCCTCGATAGTGAGGGGAAGACTCTGGCCGCGCTGAACGCCACTTTGTTCGCCGGTAAGCTAAGCGACACCCTAAGCCGGCGCGTGGTAGCCATCAAAAAAGATCTCGCCGACAGCGTCGTGCGCAACTACTGCATGGCCAAGGGTGTGCTGGTGGGCCTCAATCCCATCCCCGTGACCGACATCATGGCCGCGGCAGCCGTGGACGTCAGCCTCGTGATACACCTCTCGCGTATCTACGGGCTGCCCATCAGTCGTCACGAGGCGGGTGATCTACTGCGTACGATCGGAGGCCAGATGGCGCTTCTCACCGGCACAGTCTGGGCCGTGCATTTCGTGTCATCGGCTCTCAAGGGAGGCAGCCTCGGTCTCTCCACCCTGGTCACAGCAGCTGCACAAGGTGCCGTCGCATACTATGCCACCTTTGTCGTCGGCGAGGCCGCTCACCGCTACTTCGAGCAGGGCAAGTCCTGGGGAAAACAGGGCCCGAAACGCGTGGTGCGGGAGATTCTCGAGAGCGTCGACAGGGAGTCACTCCTGGTGCAGGCCAAGAAGGACATTCTGAGCCGGCTACGAGCGGGCTAGCTAAAAACCCATATCTCCATTTTCCGCGCTCACCGCACCAGTCCCTCGAAAGAGCTGATTCTCACGATGGAGTTGGTACATGCTGCTCATGGTCGTTGCTCCCGGGCTCTGTATCGATAACGCTGTGCTGGCCGGTAATTTCTCCTGCACCACGCCTGGCATTTCTCGCGCCAGGATCCAACTCGTTGTTTTCCCTAACCGTGGTCGGACAGTGAACATGCTCTTTGAACGGAACGTGGTACACGAAGACGCGCCGTAGAATGCGCCTGCAAACAAAAGTTCTCTTTCCGTTCTCTTCTATGCTACGCTTGGCAGCGAGAGAACCGAAAGAGAACGCACATCCCCTTGGGCAGGTAAGAAGGAGTACGAAACATGCCGAAGCGTCGCTACGTCATGCAGGATCAGATCAGAAACCGGGTCGTCAGCATCATGGCCCATGATCCCCGCCATCCCCAAGGCCACTGGCGCGGAGTGTCCAGGGATCTGCTGCTTACGCTGGGAATCACAGCGCTCTATATTCTCGCGCTTGCAGCGACCGCCTAACGCCGGCGTGTGCATCAAGCACCCGCGCGCCCTGCTCCCCGCAAGGGGTTGGCGGAGTACGGCGCCCACGACGCGGGTAATTCCTCACCGGCAGACCACGCGCGTCGGGCGCGCGGTCTACCCCCAGAAGGTTAAGAGCCCGTGGAATGTTGCGGGCTTGGGTGACGAGATTCGTGCTGAATGGGTCCCCAGCGCGCGGTGCTGATCCCGGCGCGCCTCTCGGGAGTTAATCGCCCGGGTCCGGAGAACGGCTTTCACCCAATGGATTTCCCTGAAGCGACTCCATGTCCACGGCCAGCTGGCCTTCGGCGCGACCAACCTGCCGCCCGATGTAGTAGCCGAGTGCCACAAGCCCAATACCAAACAAGACTCTGTACAACATGCATACTCCCAGTGAATCGTCCGCAGAGTGATCGGGTCAGCGAAAGCTCTCGTAAGCCTCCCGAATCATTTCCATACCATACTTCCTTTCCAGTCGACGAACCGTGAAATGGTTTCTCGCCATGTCCTGGAAATGGTCCATGAAGATCCTGTTAATGAGTGCGCCGCTGACCGCCCCCACAAGCGGCACCGCGTGGGCTGCGACCTTTTCCGAAAGAACGGGACCGAAACGGGCAGCAACCGGCCTTATCAAGTCAACCAGCACCGGCCCCCCCTTCTGCAGCCCATGCCTGGCAACATGACTGCTGGTGTGGGTTATGGAGAGAGCCAGCCCGAGACGCAAACCGTAGTAGCCGGTGTCCGCGGCGTCGTCCTCTTCCGTCCGCCCGCCCAAAGCGAACACTTCCAGGCATGCAAGCCGTGTGTCGAGCGCACGCAGATCCTCCCCCTGACTGCGCGCGATATCCGCGATGGAACGCAGCATGATCGTGGTCGTGATGGGGACTTCCATGGGCAGGCCCCACAATCCGTAGTACCCGCCAAATGCGCCGGAGCCCATGCCGAGCACCCGGTAGAAGCGATCGTGGGCAATGGTGATCGGCCCGACCCTGAGGGATGAGATTGCCGCGTTCAGGGCCTTGGCAATACCTCTTTCCATGGCCGCGTGCAGCCGCCGCCACCAAGGCTTGGGCAGCAGCTTCAGGGCAATCTCAATAGGCATGCCAACGACGCCCGAGAGCCGTGCCGCAAGGCTCGGGTGCTCAAGACGCTGATGCGCCCTGAATAACAGCTCAGCGTCTTCGTCAGTAATCGGCTTCGCGGAGGGCACGTAGGGTGCCTCGCGCATGACCGTCGCCATCTGCATTTCCTCCCGTGACTCGCCCTGATCCCTCGCGCCGCAATTCTATCCGATATGGAGCGGCGGACGTGACGCGCCATACCGTATCCGCGATCGGTCAAGCATGCGCGGTGGGGACCATACTGGCACGAGCCGCCGGGACACGGCGTGAATACCTCTCAGCAGGCTCGACGGCCGCTATCCCGGCGGCCGACGGTCCCGGCCACTCATGCCGGTGCGGCCCTGACCGAACACCAATGCGCAATATCCCATCACTCGCTTATGCTGACATACGACATGTGGCAGGATTTGGCGACTGTAAGCCCCGGGTGGATAGAGTGCCGGAACAATTTCCTGCACCGGCGCTGGGTTCGGCGGGGAATTTCCGAATCTGGCGTATGGTTCGCGGTCGGTGAAGTGACGGTGCTCGCGTCATGCTTGATGCGCGCTGCTGGCTGGCAGGGCGCCACGATAAGTCGCCGCGGGCGCGGTAGAGCTCAGGCCGACCGCTTGATGTCCTTTATCGAGCTGGACAACGTCGAGCCCACCTCACCGACGGCGGCCGCAGTCCGCTCACCGATGTCGGCGGCGTCCTCCGCAGCTTCCGCCGGAAGCTCGAAAGCGTCGGTGCCGATTTCCTGAGTTTCGCTTCTCACTTCGGCGACGACGTCTTCGACGATCTCGTTGATCTCGGCCGCAGTCTCCCGGCCTTTTTCGTAGAGCCTCAGGCCAGCCTTATAGGCCGCCAGGGCGGCCGGGCGCGCCGCTGCTGCAAGGGCCGAAATGAGAACCGGCGCCGCGAGCCCGACTAAAAGCCCGACGGCGAAGCCCGCCCCCGCGCCGCCCTTAGGGATTTTCCCTTTGCCGCCCTTGATCTTGGCTCCCTTGAAAAGATTCTTGCCTGCCATTCAACCTCCGAGCTCAGGGCGACACGGCACGCGAACACTCCGGCGTGTCTCCCCGCAATAAACAACACTATAGTTTACAACAGGAAGGCTGGCCGCAGGGAGGGTGGCGTCCTCCGGGCGGTGGACCGAAATCCACCCCCGGCAATCAAGCGGCTCATCAATCAGCAGGCTAGGCGAGGTCAGCCGCGCCCTGGCAAGCCTCGGGCAGGGCGCCCGAGACTCCGAGTCACGCAATCCCATCTGCAAACGAGGTCGCGGGCCCCGTTCAGGAAGGGGATCAAGGCGTTTTCGCGTTCGTTGCGCTGCCGGCTGTCTCCTCCTTGGTCACGGTCGCCGACTTGGGTGCCGCCGCTTTCTCGGTTGCCGCGGCTCGCTTCTTCGTAGCGGTTTTCTTCTTCGCAGCCGCCTTTTTCTTCGGAGCTGCCTTCTTTGCCGCCGTCTTCTTGGGCGCTGCTTTCTTGGCCGCCGCCTTCTTCTTGGTTGCAGAGCGCTTGGCCGCAGTCTTCTTTGCCGCTGCCTTCTTTACCGGCGCCTTACCTGTTCGTCCGGCAACCCAATCCCCGACCACGTCCTTGACAACATGGATTTCCTTCTCGGCAGTGTTCTTCACCGCGCGGAGCGTGGCTTTCCCGGTCTCAAAGGGGCTTTGGCCCAGGACAGCGTCCTTGGTGGACTTGGTAACACCCGCGACCTTGACCGTTCCCTCTCGAACTTCCTGCTCGAACTTCTTCACGTAGGGGACAATCGCACCCCCGAAACGCCCTACAGCAAACTCGAGAAAATCCTTGACCGAACGGCCAGCCTTCAGCAGCTGTTCGAGGGCGGCCTTCAGATACGGCTTAGTCGCCTCGTACGTTCCCTTGTCAATGCGCTCTTTCTTCTTATCCTTCTCCGACTTGGCTTTCGCATTCATCGCACTCCCCCTGAATCGTAATTCAATATAATCCCACAACTTTCATGATAGCTTTGTATCCTGCTATCTCCCAGCACTTTCCCACCAATATCAATATGCAAGCCCGGCTGCCGAGCCGGATGGAAACAAGAAAAACAAGCGAGCCGGGTCGCTGCGCCGCTGCTGCGGCGGTCTTTCGTGTAGCCAGTGATCCCCCCGGCCCTGGTTCCAAACGCGGTTACCCGGTGAGTCCGGCCCGCATCCCCCAGAGGCGACTTGTTTAGGTATCCCCCTTCTGAGACAACAGCTCCACAAGATGAGCGGAGACGCCGCTGGCCTGTGCCTTGATGGCCTCGCCGCCATTCCCTTCAAGCTGGGCTGCGACTTTTTCCGCGACAAGGCGGGCTTCCTGAGATGTCTCTATGGGATTCCCGGAGGCATTTGGAACCTGCTCGGTGCGGGTGTAGACCTCCTGCGCCCTGGCCACGTCCACTGTCTCGCCGGAACGCGCTCTGCGGACTTCTGAGCTGGCAGGTTCCGCCGTTTGCAGCTCCGGATTCAAACGTTCCGTCCCCGCCTTGCTTCCTTTGACCGACTCCCGACCAGCGCCAGTCACCCCAGTTTGCGTGTCCGTTTTTACCACGCCTTGCCCTCCGCTCGCTCATGCCTATGCGTAGTTTGCTACTGCAAACATAGACCGGGACGCGGCGTAAAACCAATGCCGGGGGTATTATCAAGACGCAACTTGCCGCCTTCGACCGTGGGCGGCGACCCCAGATCCTCTTTGAACCAGTCGCTGGTGGCGAGTCCATGGGCCAGGTCTCCTGCCAGCGCCGCTGCCAGCTGGGCCGCGGCATGGACGCCCGCCGCGCTGTCCACCGTGCTCGTTACAATGCTGCTCACGCCGGCGGCGCGTGCTTGAATAGCCGTCGCCATGGCCGGCAGCACACCACCAAGCACCATGGGCTTCAACACCAGCCGGGACACCGGCAGCTGTCCCGGGGATTCCCCTTGCTGCCAACGGGGCAGCGATTCATCCATGGCAATCGGCCACGGTGCCAACGCTTGAAGCCGAACCAGGTTGCTCCAGGTCGGTTTCGTAACGGGCTCCTCCAAAGACTCAATGGGCATGTTACCAAGCGCAGCAATCATGGAACTTGCAGTGGCCTCGTCCCAGCTTCCGTTGGCGTCGAGGCGTAATCGGATCCCATCGGGCAGGGTTTCCACCAACTCCTTCAGCTCGGCGATTTCCCGAGCCGCAGGCTTGATGCCGAGCTTCACCTTGAGCACTTGGTGGCCCTTCTCGATCGCAGCGTGAGCACGGTGTGCAATATCGCTGTCAAGCACCCCGAGCGCCGCGTTCAGACTCACTTCATTGGCCGCGGTAGCGTTCAGCCAGCGAGCCAGTGGCTGCGTTTCGCGTTTGGACAGAATGTCCAGCAGGGCACACTCGACACCACAGCGAGTAGCCGGCGCGTCAATGCAGCCGTCCAGGCTCTTCAACAACACTTCCGAGGGACACCCCTGTGCGCCACCCAGCAACTCGCCTAGCGCTGTCTCGGCGACCGAGAAAAGCTCCGTACCGGCTTCCGGAAGGGGTGCGCAATCACCATAACCGGCGAGGCCATCCCGCGTGACGAGCTGGATGAGCCAGCCGCGCCGCTCGGTCCAATTTCCCCGGGCACTGCGCCACGGCCTTTTCAGGGGCAGCCGATACGAATGCACACGTGCGCGCGAGATAACCGCGCTGGAGCCCATGAGCGAGGCGGAAGTCACAGCTTCGGTGCCGCGTTCCACCGCCACAACGAGTCTGCTCGGGTGCCTGCGGGCACTGCCCGTCGGGTCCGGCGACGAGTGTTCACCTCGCAGCACTCATGGCGGCGACCCCTTCTGTCCCGTGCCCTATCAGCAACCCCATGCACAAGAGCAAACCGAAGCCCAGCTGAAACTTGGCCGTCGAAGCGAGGAGATGATTGAACAGGGGACCGGGAGAATCGCTGCGAAACCGCCTGATCAGGGCCAGCGCCCATGGAAATACGGCAACAGGCAACGCCAGCCACCAGCCACTGCCAGCTGCGATGGGCAGAATCGGCAGAAGCAGAAACGGCAGCAGCATGAGCAGTGCATATTCAGCTTGGCTGGCACGCCGACCGATGCGCACGGCCAGCGTGTTCTTGCCTACACGACGGTCGTTCTCCAGGTCCCGGTAGTTATTCACCACCAGCACGGCGGCGGCGGGCATACCCACCATGACGCCGGCCAGACTCGCCGACCAGGTCATCTTGCCGGTCTGCAGATAGTAGCTGCCCACCACGGCTACCAGACCGAAGAACAGAAAAACGAAGAATTCACCCAACGCGGTGTAGGCGATCGGCCTCGGGCCACCCGTGTACGCCATGCCAGCAGCAATCGAGGCGACCCCTACGGCCAGTATTGGCCATCCTCCGACCCAGATCAGATAGCCGCCGACCAGACCGGCTAGCGTAAAGCAGATCAGCGCCGCACGGCGCACTTGTGCCGCGGACAACCAGCCCTGAGAGGTCACCCTTGGCGGACCAACCCGGGTCTTGGGGTCGTCGGCCCCTTTCTCGAAATCCGCCGCATCATTGTGCAGATTAGTGCCCACCTGGATGAGCGTTGCCCCGACGAGGGCCGCGACGATGACGAGCCAGTTCAGACTGTTGGTCTGGGTCCAAGCCAGGGCACTCCCGACCAGCACGGGCACGATGGCAATCGACAGGGTCTTGGGCCTGACCGCTGTTACCCAGTAACTGAGCACGCCACCCTCATCAAGTGTAGTGTCAAGCAAATATGTCGAACTATGGGTGGCAAGGGTTTCGGCGGAATTCGCTCCAGGCTCCGAGTTTCGGCCAGTTTCGTTGCAGACCCCGGGCCTTGCGACAGGACCTTCGTCGCTGCGCCTTCCTGCTCCGCTTGAAGGGCCAGGGCATGCCTTCCCCGGCATGCCCGCTCACAGGGACCGATGTTCACAGGACATCGGTCTTTGTCCTGCTCGCCCCTGTGCTGGCGCTCGGGGCGGTCGTCCCTCGACCGCCGCTGGGTCTGACGACCCTGCCCGCCCCTTCCGGGGTCTGCAACGGGCCTCCACCAGTCGCCTTGCGCGA
>JASJBY010000263.1 GCA_030066245.1 Gammaproteobacteria bacterium | reverse complement strand
CGCTGTTGAAAATCGCTCCCGGCGATTTTGTCGGAATCTTGGGTCGCGCTGGCAAAGCAGATTGGGCGCTCGTCCCCAGAGGCTAAGCTGTAGCAATGTCTCAAGATGGAAAGCCAGAGTGGGTCAGGAACCGGATCGGACAGACTGTTGCTAAAGAAGACCGGCTCGGTGATGCCAATGTGTTGAATTTGCCAACATAATCTGCGCTCCGAGGTCCGCCTGGTGAGAAATCCGTGCTGAAATGTCTTGGCCTGTGGCAGTTGTCGAATATGCGGCGCGGAGATGAGCTCCCCGATACCCTCCCGTGGGCTATCTTTCTCTTATGTCCGGACGTCCGTTGCCTCTGCCCCCGAGGCAACGGCTCAAGCGGAGACTGAAGCATGCACGCAAGGCTGGTTTCTTTCGGAATGCTTGAAGTCGACGGCACACGCTTCGACCACGATGTGGTTATCGAGGAGGGGCGGGTGCGCAAACGAAGCAAGAAGCCGTCCAAGGCGTACCGAAGCCGCTACGGACACACGCCTTTGTCAGCTGCGGAGAGTATTCCGTGGCACGGCGATACCCTCTACGTGGGCACGGGGACCTACGGCAGCCTCCCGGTGATGCCCGAGGTGCTGGAAGAGGCCCGTAGGCGGGGGGTCACGGTGATTGCCAAGCCGACCGTGGAACTGTGCAAGCTCGTAGCCGAACTCAAGCCCAAGGACATCAACGCCATTCTGCACGTCACCTGCTGACCGAGCGCGCCCCGACTGCAGGGTTCGGTCTCACTTGATGATGAAGCGCAGGTTGACGATCTCACGAAAGTCCATCAGACACTTGTCTTTGGCCTTCTGGCTGCAGACCCGTTGCTCGAATTCGTAGAGCCCCCGCAGCACATCACGTCGACATACCACCCCGACAAGTTGCTTTTTCTTCACCACCGGCAGATGACGGTAGACGTGCCGGGTGAAGATGGTGGCCATGGAAAACACGTCCGTCTCCGGGGACACGCACAACGGCGCACGCTGCATGATGGACTTGGCGGTGACGTCCGGATTTCCGTAGTAGATCTCGTTGGCGAAATACTCGAGGCAGTCCTTTTCCGTCAGAAACCCGAGCAGCACCTGCTGTCCGTCGTGCTCCTCCACCACCGGGGCGGCCGGAATGTCGCGTTTGATGAGCAGCGAGATGACTTCGTCCAGGCTGGCGTCCGGGGACACGGTCAATGCATCCTTGATCATGAGATCCTCGACCGTGGGTGGCTCCAGCTTCTGGCCCATGCTTCTCCTCCTGGGTTAGACGCTTGCCGCGGCGTCAAGCACTCCTGGCTGCCCCCGAACGATGCCGCTTCCCGAGCGCTGTAGACACGCCGCAAGCCCTTGGAACGCGCGGCACGCGCTGGTTCGGCGGATCGGCAGACAGAGACAGTTACCGCCCGGCGAAGTCGGTGACAACATCCGAGATGCTCCCGGCACTACCGTGTCCTTGTTCGCTCGGATGATACGGGTGTTCTGCGGTGACTGGAAGCCCCGGGTTTGCCTCCGGTCCCGACTTTCGCTGGTCGGGCGCCAACAGCCGGGGACAGGAGGCAGCGTCGGTGTGGGTCCGCCGCGGCCGCGCTTCGCTTGCGAGCCGCGCTACTCCCAGAGCGACGCGAGGGCCCGCAGGGCGTCCCGACGGCTGATTTGCCCCACCAGCCGGTTCTCGTGGATTACGGGATAGCGGCGGTACTCATCGGCCAGGAACATGCGGGCTACTTCCACGATGCCGGTGTCGGCATTGACCGTTTTCACCTCCGTGTGCATGTATTCGCTGACGGTGCCCGCGGACTCGGCGTGATAGCTGGCGTGCAGAGCGACCCGCAGGCAATCCTTCTCGGAGACGATACCCACGAGGTTGCCCTGCTTGTCCAGGACGGGTGCCCCGGAGATGCGTTTCTCCACGAGCTGGCTGATGGCGTTGAGAATGTCCGTATCCGGAGTAAAGGTCACGAGGTTGGCCGACATGTAGTCTCTGACGGAGAACGGTTTCGGCATGGGACCTCCGGTTGTCTGTAAATGCTGTGCCCTTGCTCTAACGGCCGCCGACGCCGAAATCATCGAGCAGAATATTCTCTTCCTCCACGCCCAGCTCCCCGAGCATGTGAATGACGGCAGCGTTCATCATGGGAGGGCCGCACAGATAATATTCGCACTCCTCGGGGGCCGGGTGGTCACTGAGATAATGCTCGTACACCACCTCGTGGATGAAGCCCACGTGGCCGCTCCAGTTGTCCTCAGGCAGCGGGTCCGAAAGCGCCACGTGCCACTTGAAGTTGTCATGCGCGGTCTGCAAGCGCTCGAAATCCTCCATGTAGAACATCTCCCGCCGGCTGCGCGCGCCGTACCAGAATGTCATCTTGCGCCGGGTGTTGAGTCGCTCGAGCTGGTCGAAGATATGGGAGCGCATGGGCGCCATGCCGGCGCCGCCGCCGACAAATATCATCTCGTTGTCGGTGTCCCTGGCGAAAAACTCGCCATAAGGTCCCGACACCGTAATCTTGTCGCCGGGCTTGAGGCGGAACAGATACGAGGACATGATGCCGGGAGGAACCGACGAAGGTGAGCGCGGCGGCGGGGTGGCAATGCGCACGTTGAGCATGACAAGGTCGTTCTCTGCCGGATAATTGGCCATGGAATAGGCCCGTGTGGTGGTCTCGCTGGCGGCAGATTCATAGCGCCAAAGGTTGTACCGGTCCCAATCGGGGCGGAACTCGGCATCGATGTCGAACTCGTCGAACTTCAATTCGTGCGCCGGGCATTCCACCTTGACGTAGCCGCCCGCTCGAAAGTCCATGGTCGCCCCGTTCGGCAGCTCTAGAACCAGTTCCTTGATGAAGGTGGCCACGTTCCGATTGGAGCGCACCACGCAGTCCCAGCGCTTGACCCCAAAGACCTCGCGCGGGACGCTTACCTTCATGTCCTGACGGACGATGACCTGGCACGACAGGCGGTCGCCCTCGGCCGCCTCGCGCTTGTTGATGTGGGCTGCTTCGGTGGGCAGGAAGACTCCGCCGCCCTTGAATACCTTGACTCGACACTGGCCGCAGGTGCCACCCCCGCCACAGGCGGTCGGTATGTACAGCTCGGCAGCAGCCAGGGCATCGGACAGCCTGGTGCCTACCGGGCTCGGTATGCGCACCTCGTCGTTGACTTCCACATCGACGTTGCCGCTCGCAACCAGCCAGAACTTGGCGATCAGGATCAGGAAGACGAGCAGCAGCACAACGGTCGTGAACATGCCGACACCAAGAGCGATTTCTAGCATGGGCGTCTACCTTCCCGGGTGTTTCGGAAGAAATCAGGAGCCTGAAAGGTGAATGAGGCGTCGCAACGCCGGTCGGCGCAGGAGGGGGCCGCAGGCTTTGTGGACGTCGGCGGCGGGGGAGGGTAGAACGTGTTATCGGCTTCTCGCAAGTGTGGCAGAGGGACGACCTCGACCCTCGCCACGCGCGGCGTGCGGCGCATGGGTGGATGGTTGCGTATCCCTGGAGAAGCACTCCCCGAATATGGGCCGTTCAGCCCGTTGCCGAGCTTTGATCGCATAGGGGGCCGGCCGGTCTTTGAGGGCACCCCGAGGGGCAGGTCACAGCTTTGTAACAAAAGTCCGGCTCAATGAGAAGCCCTGCACGCTCGATTGAGCTCCGGACTTGCCGTCGTCGCGACGGTGTTCCGCCGACTCACAACAGGGACTTCAGCACCCACCGGAGCCAACGCCGACGAGCGGCCAGGGAGCGACGGATGCTTGCTTCACCAATGAGCGACCACGGGTTCTGCCAGGCGGGGAGCAACACCTGTCGCCCGTGGTTTTGCAGCTGCCCTTCACGCCTTCGCGGCGCCCGTCAGTGCGGCATGCTTTGCCGTCTCGCCTTCCGACCCTCCCCGGGCTCCGTAAAGCAGTCCGTAGACTGCGGGGGTGAACAGCAGCGAGAGGACCACGCCGAAGCCGACCCCGCCCGCGATCACCACCGCCAGCGGCGGCCAGAAGTCGCCGCCGGTGAACATCAGCAGGGGCAGGAACCCCCCCATGGTGGTCAATGTGGTGGAAAGGATGTGGCGCGTCGTGCCCAGGGTCTCCCCGACGATGGCTTCGGCGTTGCCTGCACGGGCCTCAGGATTGGCGCGAATGGCGGCGAGCACCACGATGGTACCGTTGATGGCGACGCCGATGAGGCCGGCTGTTCCCAGGATGGGGTTGAAGCCGAGCGGGAAGCCCCCCAAACCCAGGGACAGCATGCCCAGTCCGATGGACAGCGTCGCCACCGCACCGATGACTCCGGCCAGCAATGCACTGCGGAAGGCAAGCACCACGGTGGCTATCATCAGCGTCACCAGCACGGGTACGTAGGTGAGGAGCGCGGCGATCGCTCGGCCTTGCTCTTCGCTATCACCCGCTACCTCCAGTCGATAGCCGGGGGCGAGCGCGAGGCCTTCCTGATCCAGCCTGGTCAGGATGCGGCGAGTGACCTGGATGGGTAATGCGTCCCGGGGGACGTAGCCGAGCACCTTGTTGACCCGCTCACCGTTGCGCCGCGTGATGCCGCCCAGCTCGGGCCGCAGGCTCACCGCGCCGAGTGCTTCGGCTGGCACCCAGGCGTCCGCGGCGCGGGCCTCGGGCGAGACCAGGTTCAGCGAGCCGATACGCTCCAGCGAACTCCGTTCCCTGCTGCCGTACCGGGTGCGTACCGGCAGCTCCTCCAGGTCCTCCAGCACGGATCCGCCTGTCTGGCCTTCGAGGCTGCCCTGGAACTGGGCGGCCACCTCGCCGAGGCTCAAGCCCGCGAGGCGGGCCTCGACCTCGTTGGCCTGCAGCCAGAGCTTGGGTTCGCCGCCGGAGACGGTGGCCTGACTGTGCAGGATCTGCGGGTCCTGCTGCATGATGCGCCGGAGTTCGTCCCCATAGCGCTTCAGCTCGGCCAGGTGCGGACCGACGATGCGGAAAGCCACCGGCGCTTCGTAGGGCGGTCCCTGGCCGAACGGGCTGACCACCACCTGGGCCTCAGGGAACCCTTCGTCCAGCTGTGCCTGAAGCGTTGGCAGCAGGCGACTCATTGTCGCCACGTCGCGGGCGCGCACTATGCCATGTGCGTAGGACGGGTCGTTATCCTTGTCCATCACCAGGTTGTAGTAAACAGTGGGATAGCTTCCGCCCACCAGCCAGTCCACCCGCTCCACACCGTCATGGCCTCGAATGGCGGCTTCTATTGCTGCGGCTGTGTGCTCGGTGCGGGAAAGGGACGCGTCATTGGGCAGCCACACCTCCACCTCGAACTGGTCGCGATCGGCGGGCGGGAAGAACTGCAGAGGCAACGTGGTGGCCACGATGAAGCCCGCCACGGGCAGAGCCAGTGCCATGGTCAGCGCCGCCAGCGGTCGCTGCACCGCCGCCAGCAACAGGCGACGATAGCCCTCTCCGAGCCTCTGGCTGGCGATGCCATCCCGCCACCATCTCCAGCCGCCGCTGTTGTCCGAGGGTGCAGCAAAAAGGGCAGCCAAAGGGGCGATGACGGTCATGGAGACCAGGAAGGAGCCGGCGAGTGCGAGCACCACGCTGATGGCAATCGGCCCTACGAAGTCCCCTACGTTGCCCGGCAGAAGAAACACGGGCATGAAGCCGAGAATCGTAGTCAGGGTCGAGGCGAGCAGCGGGCTGAAAAGGTGCCGAACCGACGCCGCCACGGCGGCCTGCCGGGGCAGACCGTCACGCAGCTTCTTACGCACTTCGTCAGTGATGACGATGGCGTTGTCGATGAGCAATCCCACGGCGATGATCATGCCGAAGATGCTCATCTGATGTATTTGCTGGCCAAAGAAAGTGAGGCCGAACAGAGCAACGGCCGCGGACAGCGGCAAAGCCGCCCCGACAACCAAGGCTGCGCGCCATCCCATGCCCAGCAGTACGACCAGCACGACGACTGCCGCGCCGGCGAACAGATTGCTTCCAAGGGCGGCGAGGCGGGCCTCGGTGTAGCGGCTTTGGTCGAAGCTCACGGCTACCTTGACGCCCTGTGCCGTCTCTTTTCTGAACGCGGCGACCGTGACTCGTGCTGATTCGGCCCAGCGGTCTACCCGCACGTCCGGCTCGACTCGGGCGGCTACCAAGACCGCCCGGATTCCGTCGGTCAGCGCCAAGTCCCGGGGGGGATCCTGCCATCGCCTCTCGACCTTCGCGATGTCGGCGAGCTTGACCATGCCGCCGCTGCCATTGGGGACGAGCGGGATTGCGCCGATTCGTCTCACGGAGTCCAGCTCGCCCACCACTTCCAGCAGCACGTCCCGCTCCCCGGAGCGCAGGACCCCGGCGGGCATCTTCGAGTCGGCGGCCCCGATTAGCGCCGAGACGTCCCGGGTGGAAAGGCCCAGCGCGGCCAGTTCTCCGGGATCGGCGGTCACCGTAATCTCCTCGTCCGGAGCCCCGAACAGCCTGACATCCTCAGTGCCGTCTACGCCGCGCAACCGGTCGGCGAGTTCCTCGCCCAGGCGCGTGAGCTTTCCGAGTCGTGGATCGCCGGGACCGTCCCAGGTCAAGGCGACGATCAAGGAATAGGCCACCGCGCCGCGCTTGTCATCGAAATCGGGCTTGCTCGCGCCAGGTGGCAGCGCCTGTTCAGCATCCGCCAGCTTGTCCCGTATCTCTGAGAAGACCGCCTCATTGGTGCTGCTGTCGATCCGGTCTTCCAGCTCCAGCGTGATCAGTGAGACGCCGGGCCGGGAGCTCGACTCGATCTCTTTGAGCTCGGAAATCTCCTTCAGCTCGTCCTCCAGCTTCTTGGTTACCAGCGCTTCCATACGTGCCGCGGATGCGCCGGGGAGCAGCGTGAGGACGGTCGGGTTGCGGTTCGTGATGCGTGGGTCTTCGATCCGCGGGAGATTGTTGAACGCGGACAAGCCTGCCACCAGCAGTACGGCGATTGTCAGCGCCAGCAGATGGCGATTGCGGAAGAAGAGATTTGCGAGATTGGCCTCGGGTGGGTCAGCGGCTGCCATTACGGCTGCCTCCCCGGGCAAGTTGCACCGCTTCCGCCGTGGACAGTCGCACCAGTTGACCGGGCACTACCCTCTGCAGTCCGTCCGCGACCACCTGGGTCCCCGGCGCCAGGTCGCTGCGCACGAATACCCGGTCGGATTCCTGATGCAGCACTTCCACCAAGTAGGGTACGATTCGATGACTGGCGGCCGCGGCATACTCAGAAAGGTCTAGGTCGCGCACAGGCTCCAGGACATACACGGTCCAGAGCCCGCGTGCACCCTCCGCCAGGCTTCCCGTCGGCAGCCAGTAGCCGTCCTCGGGCACTGTCTCGCGGAGCTCCAGACTGGCCAGATCCCCGGAGCGCACCCGGAGACCGGCCTCCTCCAAGGTGAGGATCACGTCCACGGTGCGCGTGCCGGCGCCCCTGAAAGGCAAGACGGCCTTCACCCGCCCGCTGAGCGTCCGGTCGCGCACCTGCACCGGGTAATGCTGACCGACCGCCACCGTGTCCACGAGCGGTCCGGCGACGCCCACGCGCAGCTCCCGCGACCCCCGTTCCTGGAGCGTCACCACCGGCGACCCAGCCGGTAGCACCTGGCCCTCGTCAACGTGCCGTTTCGTGACTACCCCATCGTAGGGCGCGGTTAGCGTTGCCTTGGCCAGGTCCACGTTCAGGGTCTGGATACGGGAACGGGCCAGGCTCTCGGCCGCCTTTGCTGCCCGGTAAGCTTCCCGGGCCTCGTCCAGTCCTTGCCGGGATATGCCGCCTGCCTCGACA
>JASJBY010000262.1 GCA_030066245.1 Gammaproteobacteria bacterium | reverse complement strand
CACCAGGGGACCGATATTCTTGGATCTAGCGCGTGCCTCGTGGGCAGGTCCACTCCTGTCTTTCTGGCAACACGCTGGCTGGGTGGTTCTCGATAGCTGGCACTGCTGTGCCCTGTGTTTGGCGTACCACGGTTGCCGAACGAGCCGGTCCCTTCTGCGCTCTCGATGCTGCCACCGGCCGCCGGCGAAGTCCGCCAAGGCGCGGCAGTGCTCGGTGACCCAGCTGGTGAAAGTCCATGCTCCGGTCGCCGAGACTATGTGATTGCTTTCTCGGAGTCTTCACGCGCGGCCGATGCTGTAGCACCTGAGAGGCAGAACCACGGGCGGAGTTTGCGTGAAACGTGTTCGTCAGTGTAGGTGTGGACCGCATTCGCCTGTTCTGTGAGCAGGCCCGAGAGCAAGACGCCGCCGTTTCTTTCAACACACACAAGAATTCGGTGCGGTGAGTGCGCCTGTGGGTTGATTCTGGCCGAGCCGCCATGGGCACTTCCGTATGCTGATTAGTTTCCTGAGGGTAAACGGGCGCCGTACGCAACGGCGACTCGAGGGACGATATATCCGGCTTGTACCGGTGCGGGCTGGGTGGATGAGAGAGCGCGTCAATGCGCTCCGAGGCATCTTTCGCAGGCGCGGCGTACGCCTGATCGACAGGCCGCGGTGAAGGCACCAGGTGGTCAAGCTGCGAAACACAGGTGAGTGCCATGCTCCGCCAGCACGGTGTCAGATTAAGTCGGAACGCGCACAGCTAGCCTTCGTTTCCCAGGATGGGTTTGCTCGAATATGTTGCGCTATGCGCATGAAGCTGTCCACGGGTGATGGACATGGTGCGCAGCCGCGGAGTTCACATGGCGTCTCCCCCCACTCTCAGGTTCCGCGACCGTCTCCGAAGGCCGACGTCGGGACATCGTCGTTCGAGATTAGATCTACCGATGCGGCAAGAGGGGGCATTGATTGCGGATCCTCGTCCACAGCTTTCTGCAGCTCATACTTGAGTTTTCCGGGTTGCTCCTCGCGTTCCGCTTCCCGACGAACGGTGTCCACGAGTGCCCGCGGGGTTGAGATGCCCCGGGCATGCAGGTCGAAGCACTCGATCGCAAGCTGCAGCGTTTCGAACTGGGTCAGGGCACTCCGGCTGCGGCCCGCCGCAGGCAGCTCCGCCACCGGAACAGGTGAGACTAGGCCCGGTGGCACCCAGATTTTCTTGAAACCTGCAAACAGATAGCCGTTGCCCGATGGCCCGCCTGTTAGCAGGTCCCCCGATGCCAGTCTCACATCAGTCGGGCAATGGGCCAGGCGGTAGTTCTGCTCAGTGGTGCTCATCACCCTGAGCTGAGCTTCGTCCAGGAAGGTGACGCCGACTCGCGTTTCGGAGCCGCTCTCATTGAGGGACATCTCCGCGAAAGCGTAGCCTCGATTAGAGATCAGGTTGTAGACGATATCGCTGCTTGGTACGGCACCGAAGACAACTGGAACCACAGCATCGGGACCCAACTTGCGCACGAGCTGGCCCGGTACGGTGTTTGACCCGTAGGCGACCACGGCGAAGCGCTCCGCCCAAGGCGCCAGCCCATTCGCGGCCAGGAACCTGTCAACACGCCTGGTATCTCCATCGTTTTTGTAGGGAAACGTGGCGTGATGCAGCGAAGGCGGGTCGCCGACGGCATCGGATGGGAAGCTGAGCGGCCACACCCGCTCTTCCGCCAACAGAAAGCTGTCGGTTGGCCGCTGTCCTGGATAGATGACCGGATCGTCGCCGGGAGCGGGGAAGTCAACTGCCGGTCGCGGTTTCCCGAGCGGAATTTGCACGGCTCACCGTATCCTTTTATGGGATAGCCAATGAAGTGGTAGTGAGCAGACAACTGCGTCGTCGAGAGTATCATGGCGTCCCGAGCACGGGTCAACCAACCGGTGATTCCCTCGCCGAGCGATTGACGTAACGCCTGCTGGCCAGGGCGTCGAACGACTATCGAAAAAGTGAGGACGTCGTCCGACCCAGGACCCCCTGTCGACTGCACAGTATCCAGTTTGGGTGCGGCCGCTGACTGTGCCTTTGCAAGTGAAGCACCCTTTGCTGGGCGCGCGCGCCAAGCGAGCAGGCGAGGCCATTTAAGAACTTATCGGCCCGCTGGCAATAGCCGCCCTCTGCACTTCGGGCGGACTTTTTGCGACGCCCTATACTGGTAACATTGCCATCGGTGCTTTCATGAGTCTGGAGGAGATCGTCATGGGCAGCAGCTCAGCAAAGATGGGTGTCTTTTTGACCGCCGCCATTCTCGTCAGCGGGTGTGCCCAGCAGGTTAAGCCAATCGGCATACCGGATGCGGCATCGCGGGGCGGCGTTGATAGCGTGCCCGAGGCACACTCGAAGGCGATGGCGGACTCCGATTCGCGGGCCGCCTGCGAGAAAGCTATAGAAGCAAGGGCCGCATATGGGCAAGCAAGCCTGGATGTAGGGCGCTTCGCTGGCTACTCCTCGGAAATAGACGAGGATGGGAATCGACGGATCGTTCAGGAGTTCATTGTCAAGAGCAGCTCTGGGTCCGAAATGCCTTACCGTGCTTACTGCGTTGTACGACCGGACGGGACCGTGGACATGACCATGGCCGCGGCGGCCGCGCGCTAAACAGGCGATTGAACCAGCCATCTCTGAGGCGCAGAGCTTGGCAGAGTGCCGCCAGCCAGAGGCGCGCGCTGCTGGCGCGCTCGTCCGGCTCGGCACTTCACGCGCCCATCACCGCAGGGCGATTGATATGAGTGTCGGCATTTTTTACAGGGGCGACCACAGGCCTTCGACATTCCGACAGGAGACAACAAAACCCCAACAGACGGGCGGGCCATGCAGGGCAAGATCTCACTACTTTCTGTGGGGGTATTCTCGCTAGCCAGGAGTTGCCGGGGTGCGGTGCATCAGCACCGGATCAAATCCGCTTATGCACCGATCAAATCAGCTCAGTTGCTGTATGGATTGAGCAATGATCGAATGGGCATCCTTCAATCAAACACGGATGACCCGACCGAATGAGCTTTCTCCAACACTTCGCCGAACTGCCCGATCCGCGCTCCCACATCAACCGAACCTATGATCTGCTCGATATCGTGTTCCTGACCGTCTGCGCGGTGCTCTCCGGAGCCGAAGGCTGGAAGGACATCGAGAAGTTCGGCCACAAAAAGCTCGCTTGGCTGCGCCAGTTTCGCCGTTTCGAGCAGGGCATTCCGGTGGATGACACCATCGCCCGCATCATCCGAGCGCTGGAGCCGGAGAAGATGGCGCAATGCTTCATCAACTGGGTCAATGCCCTACGCCGCCAGCAAGGCCACCAGCTCATTGCGATCGACGGCAAGACCTTGCGTCACAGTTACAACACCGAGCCGAAGGATGCCCTGCATGCCATCACCGTGTGGCTGCGCGAGCAGTCCTTGGTCTTCAGCCAGAGCGAATCGGCTGGCAAGAAGAACGAAATCCAATCGGTGCAAGCGTTGATTGAGATGCTGGAGATTGCCCATGCCACCGTCACCCTCGATGCCATGCATTGCCAGAAACGCACGGCCACGCTCATTCGCAAGCGCCAGGCCCACTATGTGCTGTGCGTCAAGGATAACCAGAAAGGCCTGCACGAAGAGCTGCAATGGTGGTTTGATGGCTTCGGTGAGCGCCTGCCCGAAGGCGCGGATACTTTCGTCGAGACCGACACCGGTCACGGGCGCATCGAGGTGCGCCGCTACACCCAACTGCCGGTCACTGAACAGCTGACCAAGGCCGCCACGTGGACCGATGCCCGTAGCGTGATTCGGGTCGAACGCGAGCGTCATATTGGCGATAAACGCAGCTGCGAGAAGGTCTACTACATCTCCTCCCATGCGCCTAACGCCGCGTTTATCGCTGAGGCTATCCGCTCCCACTGGGAGGTTGAGAACAAAGCGCACTGGGTTTTGGATGTGGTCTACCGTGAAGACGACTGTCGAATCCGACGCGGCCACGGCGCCTTCAACGTAGGGCTGGTCCGTCGACTCTGCATGAACCTGGCGCGACTGCACCCCGCGAAAGACTCCATGCGCGGAAAACTCAAAGACGCCGCCTGGGACGACAGCTTTCGCGAGCAATTACTATTTGGAATCAATGACTAAAGTACGCAGTTGCCCTGGGCTGAACGGTTCGAGAAGCCTGCTTGGACTGCGATTCAGACTGACGCCCCCAATGTGAGGTCCGTTGCCGACACGCGGTCCTTGGCAGTACGCCGACTACCTGGTTGCGAACCACCTCAATCCATGCTCTGTCGCGACCCCATGCAACGGCACGTCCCAGGGATGCGACGGTAACTCGGTGACCTGCTGAAACCCGTATGCCACGCCGAGGATTACGGGGCGTCGCCAGTGACTGCGGGATGCGAGATACGCGAAAGTACGGTCGTAGAACCCGCCGCCCATGCCCAGACGGTTGCCTTTGTCGTCGAATGCCACCAGCGGGGCCAGTACGAGATCCAGAGTCCGCATCGGCCACCTTCGTCTTGGAGACAGAGCCGGCTCTGGAATGCCGAAGCGATTATTGGCCAGGGGCGTGTCGGGGTGGTAAGGCAGAAACCATAGGCGACGCCGGTTGAGCACGGGTAGGTAGCAGTGTTTTCCCAGTTTCCACGCTCGGCGAATCAGGGGTCGCAAGTCCATTTCACCGTCATTGGGCAGATAGGCGGCGACTCTACGGCTGTACTGGAACACCGGTGCGCCCGCAATCCTGCGCGCAAGACTGGAGGCCAGCGCCGCCCGGCCGACGGGAGTCAGGCTGCGCCGTTGGTGGCGGATTGCGCGGCGGATGTCGGCGCGGCTCCCGGGTTCGTAGTGCTCTGTTGATGAGACCGGGCTAGGCATGCTGCAAACACGGCGGCCGCTGCAGCCGCTGGCTTGTCGGGTAAGGGGGTGCATGATCCCCCGTGAGTGCCGCAGGACCCCTGCCCTTTGAACCGAAGGTTCACGTGGGAGTTTGGATCGGAGTATCAGGCTTTCCGCTGCTACGGCGGACATGCTCAACAACGCCGAGAGCCGCCCCCCAAGGGCTACATTATAGGCTCAAAGAGTACATAGGCCCGATACGCGGACACCACAGGGGACACCAGAGACTCTACCCCTTTTGGAGGCCATTGTCATCCTGCATAACAAGCTCGATTTTCTCGACCATGCGCTTCACGCCGTCATCCACGGTGCGGCTTAGCTGATCGCTTTCGCGGCGGTTCTGCAGCAGCTCGTGGGTTATGTTTAAAGCGGTTATGACGGCAATGCGCTCGCTGCCGATTACCCGGCCGCCATCGCGGACGCCGCGCATGGCTTTGTCCAGATGGCGTGCCGCGTCCAGCAGCGCATCTCGTTCGCCATCTGGACATGCAACCAGGTATTCCTTGTCGAGTATGTGCACATTGATCGGTTTGGAATCGACACTCATGCTCACACTTCCATGGACTTGAGTCGGGAGATCATGGACTCTACGCGTGAGCGGGCGAGTTCGGATCTCTCAATCAGGGAGGCCCGCTCGGCCATCAGATGACTCTGCTGCTGGCGCAGGGCGCGGTTCTCTTCCTGCAGGTGGGCGAAGGCCTGGAGCAGTGTCTCCAGGCGTTTCTCCAGGGACTTCAGATCGGCGTTCTCCATCGACTCGGCCCGTGTGCTGAAAACAGTTTGTAGGACGGTTTCAGGGCTGGCGGGAATGGCCCATAAAGCTCGTCAATCATCCCCACTATAGAAGGGGTTCCCGGCATGGTCAACGGCTTGCGCAACCATCTTGCCATGCAGCGTGAGCATGTCAGCGGCGTGAGAAGTGTGCTCCGGTCAAACCGATACGAGGTGGGTAAACCACAGTTCCCGCGGGTTGGGCGTCCCCCGGCGCGATGGTAGCATACGCCATTGGTCCGGCGCGCATGGGACGTTATCAAGGTGTTTCGAGACATCGAGTAACAGCAGCAACGTAGCCGGCGCAGCTCCAGTAGAGGGGCCGGCTCCGATAGGTTCGGACCGGGTATTCGTGGCCTGTTGAGACCCGGAGATGTGGAGTTAAGGGGCTAGATGTGGAGTTAAAGGGCTAGATAGCTGTTCGAAAATATCGCTCACAAACGGCGATCCAGCTGGTGTGGGACCCGGCCGGGTCAGCCGGTAGCGTGTTCCGGATCAGCTATCTTAGGTGCGTCGTCCTGCATCTAGGCCGCTTTGCCAGCGCCTAGGCCGGACCTGCCGGTGGTGTATTTCGGAACAACGTTCAAGCATGACTGCAATCGAATCCGGAGAAGCGAAGTCGCTGGAGTACGAGCAACTCGAGACTGTTCTGGCTCAGGCCGGTGCCGAGGTGAGCGCTGCAGAGGGGCATGGCATTCTGTGTGGGCTCTGCTGCGTTCGACCTGTGGTCAGCGCGGGCGACTGGGAACCGCTGATTCTCGGTGACAGCCTGCCGGCCACTCAGTTGGTTGCGGACGCCCGGCGTTATCTGGACCAGCTCTGGCGCCAGGGTGTGCGCCAGCTTGAAAGCCCGGAGTGTGCTTTTCAGCTCCTGCTGCCGCCGGACACCCGACACCTGAGTCAGCGGACAGAGCTGCTCGGTTGCTGGTGCGCGGGTTTTCTGTACGCGCTGGGTCTTGCCGGTGACGAGGCCTACGCGCGGCTCTCGGGCGAAGCGAAGGAGTTTCTCCGCGATGTGAGTGAGATCAGCCGCATCGACACCGGTGTCGATGGCGATGAAGCAGAAGAACAGGCCTACACAGAGGTGCTCGAATACGTCCGTGTGGGCATGATGATGGTGTATGAAGATTTGCGCGCCTCCCGTCAGCCGCCCGGCGCGAACGGGATCCATTGAGGCAAGACTAGGATGGTAGGTAAGCAGGAGTTCGCCAGGCGCCGCAAGCGGCTGATGGAGATGATGGACGATTCCAGTATCGCCATTTTGCCCACCGCTCCCGTGATCGCCCGCAATCGAGACGTGGAGTTCCCCTACCGACCGGACAGTGACTTTTATTACCTCACTGGTTTCCCGGAGCCTGAAGCGGTGGCTGCCCTGGTCCCGGGGCGCAGCGAAGGGCAGTACCTGCTCTTTTGTCGGGAGCGTGACGCCGAGAAAGAGCTCTGGACCGGTCGTCGCGTGGGGCTCGAGGGTGCTTGCGACTTGTATGGCGCCGACGACGCGTTTCCCATCGGCGACATCGACGACATCCTGCCGGGCCTGATGGAGGACCGCGACCGCGTTTTGTATGGCATGGGGATCTACCCCGAGTTCGACCAGAATGTGATGAGTTGGATCAACCAGGTGCGCAGCCGAGCCCGCGCTGGCGTGCATGCGCCGGGCGAGTTCGTGGCCTTGGACCATCTTCTCCACGAGATGCGGCTGTTCAAAAGCAAAGCCGAGCTCAAGCCCATGCGCAAAGCCATGGCGATTTCGGCGCAGGCTCACCGTCGTGCCATGCGTACCTGTCGACCTGGGTTAAGGGAGTACCAGTTGGAGGCTGAGTTTATTCACGAGTTCATGCTCGGTGGTGCTCGGGCGCCGGCCTATCCACCTATCGTGGGTGGTGGCGCCAACGCTTGCATACTCCATTACACGGATAACGCGGATACGCTGCGGGACGGGGACCTGTTGCTCATCGACGCGGGTGCCGAGTATGAGTTCTACGCTGCCGACATTACGCGGACCTTTCCGGTCAACGGCCAATTCAGGCCCGCCCAGAAGGCGCTGTACGAAGTTGTGCTGGCCGCCCAGCAGGCGGCCATAGCCAAGGTGCGGCCCGGCAATCACTGG
>JASJBY010000261.1 GCA_030066245.1 Gammaproteobacteria bacterium | reverse complement strand
CTGGTGCAGGACAATTGGTGGCTGGACCGCGAGTCAATCCAAGCCGCGCTACCGGTGAACTGAAAATGTACTGGCACGAAGATACGCACGAGGACACTCAGCAGACTCAAGACGAAGTCGTGGATCTGCTGTTTCGGATAGACTGCCGGGCTCTTCCACTGGACCACGCCTTCGCGCTGTCGCAAGGCGTGCGCCAGATCCTGCCATGGCTGGACCATGAACCGCTGGCGGGGATCCACGTCATTCACGGCGCCGGCTCCCAGAATGGCTGGTACCGACCCGATGAAACCCCGGACGCCATACTTTACCTGTCGCGCCGCGCCCGTATGACGCTGCGGCTGCCGAAGATGCGAGTCGAGGCCGCGCGCGCCCTCAGCGGCGCGGACCTGGCGGTGGGCGATCACCCCATGCGGGTGGGCGATGCCCAGGTCAAACCTTTCGAGCCCCTGCCCACGCTGTTCGCCCGCTACGTGGTGGCACCTGAGGCAGCAGACGAGGGGACGTTCGTGGAGTGGGTGGCTCAAGAGTTGACTAACATGGGAATCCGGGT
The DNA here is from genome assembly GCA_030066245.1 of Gammaproteobacteria bacterium. Taxonomy (GTDB): domain Bacteria; phylum Pseudomonadota; class Gammaproteobacteria; order JAABTG01; family JAABTG01; genus JASJBY01. The sequence continues at coordinate 7,136 of JASJBY010000261.1, read as the reverse complement.
TCGCAAGATTCTGTGCGGGAAGAGTCACTACATCCAGACGCCGGGAGAGAGGCTGTTCACCCGCAGCGTCATGGTCGCGGACCTGAGCAGGGAGGAGTCGCTCAAGCTGCAGCAACTCGGCATCGGGCCTGACCGAAAGCTCGGCTGTGGCCTTTTTATTCCCCACAAGGGCATCGCACCGGTCAAGAAAGCTTCGGAAGAGTAAGCGGCGGTCAGCCCACAAACACGGGATTTGTTAGCATATCCGGACACCGGACGGAGCCGCTGTTGCCCCGGTGGTGGACATCACTCCTGTTGTACTGAATCTTTACTGCAGTTCCAGCTTCATGTAGGAGGGGAAGGCATGGCGTACGAAGTTGACGGTAAAGTCGTCGAGACCAATGAGAAAGGCTACCTCGTGGAACCCACCGAATGGACGGAGAAGATCGCGGAAATCATCGCGGCCGAGGAGGAAGTGTCGCTCACGGACAAGCATTGGGACATCATTCACTACCTGCGCGAGGAGTACCTGAACAACGGCGGCAACCAGCCCAACGAGCGCACCATACTCAAGGCCATGAGCGCCAAGTGGGGCACCAAGGCCACCAGCAAGGACATGTACGAGCTGTTTCCGCACATGCCCAGCAAACAGGGAGGCAAGATTGCCGGCCTACCCGAGAGCCGGCGCAAAGGCGGCTACTGAAGCAGCAAGCGTTAAGAAGGGAGCAGAGGGCAGAGGGCAGCGGGCAGCGGGCAGCGGGCAGCGGGCAGCGGGCAGCAAAAGCGTTGTCGGGCGTTGTTGCCCTGTCAAGGCACTAAGACATTCCACTGCTCTCCGCTCCTCCGGGCGGATTGGGGGAGCGCCGCTAGACGTCGTTGGCCGAAACGGGACTCCTGACTCGGTGACTCGGTGACTCGGTGACTCGGTGACTCGGTGACTCGGAATTCAGTGTAACCCGCTCTCCTTCTTCCTGCCCTCTGCCCCCTTCTTCCCTCTAGCCGCCCGCTGACCGCTCCGCCCTAAACCTCCGCCCACATCCTGATCAGATTCACATAAGCGGTGTCCACCTGGCGGGTCTCGTCGGCGTCCGGGCGTTCCTTCAGCAGCTTGTCCCGGGCCTGGTTGAGCTCATGCAAGAGTTCGCGGCGGGCGACATCTCTCACCATGCTCTGCGCCCAGGTCACAGCCACCAGGCGCTCGCCTCCGATGACCTCCGCCACGTGATGCAGGCTGGAAGACGGGTATACCACCGCATCCCCCGCGGGCAGCTTGATCTCCCGCGGGCCGAAGGCGGTCTGCACCACCAGCTCCCCCCCTTCGTAGCCGTCGTTGAGGAACACCGTGACCGACACATCCGAGCGATAACGGCCTCCTGTCGGGCCCATCACCGGGTCGTCCACATGGTCGCCATAGCGCATCCCGGGCGCGTAGCGGGCATAGAAAGGCGCGGCCACGCGGTGAGGCAACACGGCACTCTTGAAAGTCGGGTGGCTCACCAGAGCACCCATGACCATGTTGTTGAGGGTCGCCATGTCCCCGGACGACGGGTCCAGCTCCTGGTTGTGCTTGACACGCTTGGCCGCCATGCCCGCGGACAGGCGCCCGTCCACGAAGCGGGCCTCGGCCAGGATAGCCGTCACCCGGTCCAGCTGGAAGCGTCCCAGGACGTTCGAAATACGGTACAGCATAGGTCTTCGGCCGACTGTTGACTCGCGTCCGATGGATGTCGCCGGCAGACAGAGCACGCCAGCGTGATTACTTTGGGACGCCCCGATTGTAACTGCCGGTGCCCGAGCGCCGCATCTGCAGCGGGGTTGTTGCCTGAAAGCCGTTGCCGAGCGGGCAATCGCTGAAATCGTGCCACGCGTTTTGGCCACACGCCAGAATAACACTCGTGCTCAAAGGCCAATGCCGTGGGCTGATGCCCTTCGGAATCAACTCGCCCCATACGGCGATGCCCGGGGGAATGTATTTGCGTATAATAATATTTGTGGATTTTAACTTACGGGGAAGGTCCGGCCATGCGGCGCGTGCGTTGGAAAAGCAAGTATGACACTGGGGATCGGCGACTGGATGAGCACCACAAAGCCCTGGTAGCTGCCCTGCTCCACGTGGACAGCCTGCTGCGCGCGAAAGAGCACTGCCAGGATATGGAAGACCTCTACCGGGAGTTGACGGACATGGCCGGAGAGAGGCTTCGGGACCGACGCTCTTTCAGCCAGGGCCGCGGTTCGGACAAGGCCTTTCAAGGCCTGCTCACAGACGGCCTGCCCCTTGCTGCGCTCGATACTCCGGCATGTCGCGACTGCGGGATCTGCGACCTGACCGGGGAACGCATCAGAGCATGGCTGGATGAGGGCGCCGCGCTGGCGCAGCCTTCAGTCGTTCCGGACGCAGCCGAGGGTCACACCGCCAGTGCTTCCCACTGAGGGGGCCAGCCCACCGTCCGCAAGGCAATCCCGGGAGCCTCGCCTTCATGCCTCGCGAAGGCTCGCGAGCAGCTGATCCGTATCGATTGGAAAAGCGTGCGTCGCGTGAACGGAAAAACGCGCCAGCAGCCGCTCCAAATGCCTGCTCTGAGCGCTCTCGTAGAAGACAACCGTCTTCGCTTCTGGACAGCGGGTCTGCAGCGTGGCGAGCAGAGACTCCAGGTTGCTGGTCCGGTCCCGGAAATCCGACTGATAGTTGAACTCCGCCACGATCACATCGGGTCGATGTTTTTTCGTCAGGGCCAGGGCCTTTCGCATGGAGCGTGCGATGACGACCTGGTAGCCCGCCGTCCGATAAAGGGGGGAGAAATCCGGGTACCCCCCCAGCTCGACGATGGACAGCAGCGTCTGCAAGGTGACGAACGGACCGGGGTGTCAGGCAAACACCACCCAGGTGGTGGCGATGTACTTCACGCCCTGCTTCAAGGTTACGCCACGATGCTCGTGCGTCCAGAAGGGCGGAAACAAAACCAGCTTCCCGGCCTCGGGCTTGATCTTGACCTGCTGGTGCAAGAACTCGGTCTCGCCGCCGGGTCCGGGGACGTCGTTGAGATACCAGACGGCAACCAGCTGTCGAAACGCGAACTCGTGACTGCCCCCGTCGATGTGCCAGTGATAATAGCCCCCCGCATCCGTGCGCTGGATCGCATAGCCCATGTCCTTGAAGCGACCCTTGAAGAACGGAAACCGGCCTCGCACTTGCCTCAAAGCCACACCCATTGAGCGGAAGAAGGTATTGTCCACGTCCTTCCAATCAGCCTTGTCGCTGACAGTCATGTCCGTGGACTTCTTTATGCTGCGGTCCTCGGTCTGAATTTGCCCGATTCTTCCCTGATAGTGATGCTGCCTGGCAGCCTCGAAACGTTCCACTATCTCCTCGCACACAGGCCGGCTCAGGGCGTGGGGAATTTCGAAAACGAACGTGCCGGGCTTCACTTCGAGCAGTGAGGAAGCCCCAGTGGCGGACGTCTCAAGCGGATTCATGGGATGCGCGCCAACGGACCAGAAAAGGTGTACTATTTCGATTATCCAACCTGCTTCCGCAAGGCGTCAACGCAGCTTGGTGTTGATCCCATACCGTTTATTAGAATATCGTTAAATATCAATTTATTAGGGCCGGGTGGCGCTCTGCGCCAGTTGTGGAATCCCGGGCAAACATTGACTGACAGCTGAGGAGCGAAACATGCGCATCGTGAAAAGCGCGGCGACCTACGCAAGCATGGCGGCCCTGCCCCTGTTCCTTTTCGGCTGTGGCGGGGAGCCGACCGTGAGTTTTAGCAAGAACGTTCAGCCGATCATCCAGGCGAACTGCGCTGAGTGCCACACCGGAGACGGCGCAGGCCTTCAGACAAGCGGGCTGGACATGAGCACCTACCAGGCGTTGATGAAAGGCACCAAGTTCGGACCTGTCATCGAGCCGGGCGACAGCGTATCCAGCACGCTGATCCTGTTGGTCCAGGGAAAAGCCGACCCGTCCATCAGCATGCCCCACGGATCCAAGGGGGCGCTCAATGCAGCTGACGTCGAGACCCTGGTCACCTGGGTCGATCAGGGTGCGAAAGACAACTGAGTCCGGACGTCGCCAGGGTTGTCGGCCTGCCCAACCACCCGGCAAGGGGCGTCAGTTCAGCCGCTGAGCCTGCAGGAAGGGCGGGATGGACTCCGTAGCACCCTGCCCGGCCCGCTCATGAATGCTGAGCAGCGCCTTCGCCACATAGCGCCAGTGCCGCCGGCCTGCTTCCGCGGCGTCTTCCAGCGGGCCGGTGTCGTTTTTCTCCAACCACTGCTCGTAGCCCGCCCATAGGTTCGGAGCCAGCTCGCGGCGCATGCCCCTAAGGTTGGCAAAGAAAAAATGCAGCGACGACTCCGCCCGAGACTCAATCAGGGCTGGCAGGGTTACGAGACAATCAGCGAGCAGGTCCCGGACTGCTCGCGCCATCATCTCGGCAGAGCTGCCGGCCAGGGAAAGCGTCATATCCGACCATGCCGGACCCAGCCAATCCCCTGCCGCCCCCTCACCAAGCTCGTGCAGAGTCACCGCCGCCACCTCGCTGTCGGTCATCTCTTCCAATGCCTGCTCGGAGTCGCGATCAAAATCATAGCTGGCAACCGCCCGGCCCATGGCATCCTGCGGGCACTTACGCCAGCGCCACTCTTCCAGATGCTCCCAGAGCATGCGCCGCAAGGACTCGCGGCGGATGAAGATCTGCTTGCCCAGCATCATCGCAGGCGGAGCCACGAGGTCGCGGGCAAACTCATTGTTGGAAACCAACACTTCGAAGCCTTGCCGGTGCTCACGTCGAAGCAGCCGGCCGAGGAAGAAATGCGGCTTGACGAAGCGTCCGTATCCGGCGCTGTAGACCAGCCCCCGAGGCACCAGCTGACGGTTGATTGCGTCAGCGTCAAAAGGGTCGTGGCATTCGTCGGCAAGCGGCAGACATTCGAACTCCCGGGGCTCCAGGGTCTCCCACAGCTGCTCGCGCTGCATAACCCAGTCGCCGAGTTCGCCCCGCGGAAGCTCGTCGGTGATGCCAAAGCCCTTGGCCCAACGGTAGTACTCCCGCATTTTCAGCAGATAGACGCACATGGTGTAATCGCGGGCATGGCGCGCGTCGGAAATGTCGCAATTCTTCTGGACCACCGTGCTCAAGTCTTGAATGCTTTGCTTCATGTCATGCCTCATCCCATCCAGACTGCCGGTCATGGCCGGCCTCCCGGCGCCGGCTCAACGCCTCGTCTCCTCTGCTTGCCAGCGGGTTCCTCTGCCGCCAACCCACAAGTCTTCCTGTGATATCCAGCCGCCGCGACTTGCGTCGCCGCCTATTCCCGAGGAAAATACTGGGGCTTTCGGGACGTTAACATGTTCCATGCGCCATAACCAGCGCTCGGACATCCCGCATAACTCGACACTCAGGATCCCATCCCGTGCCCATCAAACGAATCAAAAGCACCTGGCATGAGTCGCAGCGCAATGAGGCTGCCGACCGGTCCTTCGAGGACGTGGCCGGCGCCATGGCTTTCATAGCCTGGCGAATCGCATTGGAAAGCGCCAAAGATCTACACCGGGAAAAGTATAACTACGACTCGGACCAGCAGCGTACTGCCGTCATTGCCGAGTTTCTGGCGTTCCTGGTCCAGATCGCGGATCGAATCCTATACGACATGCTCGACCAGGACGAACGCCGGAAGACCATCAACGGGCTGGGGCAGCGGCTCGCCGACCATATTCAGGACAATCTTACCGAACTGTTCGGCGCTGGCGATTACCGCACCCCGTTCATAGAGACCCTGAACGAACGTCTCCAGGACTATGCCGCATTCACGTTTGATAACGACCAGCCCGACTATCACTTTCTACGCTATTTCGGGGATCGTATCCTCAAGATCATGGGGGACAACCAGACCAACCGCTGGGTGATCGACGAAGTGATGGAGAGGTCGGCCCCGGAAGCGATAAAGCATATGACCAGAAGCGTCCGCAACCTGCTGGTCTAGCCGCTGGCGCGGGACCTGGGCGCGCTTAGAAGTGTCGCAGCGTCTCTGCGAAAAACCGCTCCGACGGCAACCCTTGCGCCATGAAGAGCCTGCGAGCGGTGCTCACCAAGCCCCGCGGACCGGCAAAGTACACGTCATAGGCACTCAGGTCCTGATGCTCCGCGAGCACCTGCTCCAGGGCGGCATATTCGCTCCACTCGCGTTCGGCTGCGGGGGGCCCCGCGATGCTTGTCAGAGCGGTGTAGCTGAAATTCTCCAGAGCGTCGGCCCACGACCGACACAAGTTGTCCAGATAGTGTTCGCCATCGGCGAGCGCCATCCAGTAGAGGGCCATGGGCTGCTCCCCTTCGAGGGAGATGGCGTACTCCACGACACTCTTGATGGGCGCGAAGCCGGTGTCGTAGGCGAAGAACACGATAGGCCGGGTCGACTCCCTGTCGAGGGTCAAGCTGCCTTCAGGCCCGTCTATCTGCACGGTCTGGGAGGTCTTGAGCTGTGTAAACACGTACTCGCAGAACGCATCGCCAGGTATGCGCCGTACGTGGAACTCCAGCTGATTGCCACTGCACGGGCAACTGGCAATGGAGCGATAGCGAGGCAGCAGACCTGGCAAAGTCAGGCTGACATACTGACCCGCTAGGAACTGCAACGCCTGGCTGCGCGGCGTCCGCAGGCGCAGCACAATCAGATCACCTCCGATCCGCTCGATTGCCGAAACCCGTGCACGCACTTCCTGCCGAGCGACCTCATCCGCTCCGCCGATCTCGCGCACTTCTATCACCAGGTCACTGTCTGCGCCGGTGCAGCACAGCAGTACGTCCCCGGCCGCTTTCTCGACGGCATTCAGCACAAAGTCGTGGAGACGGACTTGCCGCACCTGACCAGACACTATCCGCGCCTTGCATTCACCGCAGGACCCGTTGCTGCAGCGGTAGCGAAGAGAAAGCCCCGAACGCAGGCCCGCCTCCAGGATGGTTTCGCGGCCTGCGACAGTGAACTCCCGGCCACTCGGGAGTATTCTCACCGTCAACGCCATGTTAGCGCGCATATATGGACCCACCCCGGTTTGCAAGGCCGGCGCATTTTTGCTGGAAGGGACAGGTTGCTCGCATATATCCGGCCTGTTGGTGAGACGCTGAGAGTCTCTGGCCCTGATGGAAATCCGCACGCCC
>JASJBY010000260.1 GCA_030066245.1 Gammaproteobacteria bacterium | reverse complement strand
ATGGTGTCCCGAAAGAGCCGGTCTTGCTCCACGAGCGCCTTGATGCCGGGGCCGAGCCCGCGCACGCTGGTCCGGATCAACAGGGTGGTGCCACTCCGCCCGTCGGTGTTGGGCTTTGCCTGGCCGTAAAACCCGGCCCGCGGGCCGACCCAGTAGAGGCGAATGCGGGCATTGGTCTCGTTTGTTCTGACGAAGCGCAGGCCGCCTCCCGCGGCTTTCTCCCAGGCTTTGAAGGCCCATTCGGCGAGCTCGGTATCGCCCTCGAGGTAACCGTTGCCCGGGTAGCCGGGCCCGATGTGATAGCCGACGACCTGGGTGGAAAGCGGCCCCTCCGGCAGCGCGCTTTCGGATGCTCGACCGGGGCTGGTCCCGGCTATGGCATTGACGCCCTGTAGGCTGAGGACAACACCCAGGGCAAGGAGACACATCTTGAGCATCGGGGGTCTTTCCTGCTGTTGGGTTGATGTGCTGGGAAGACCCGAGTCAGCGCCGACGGTTCCCTGTTCACGGAATCACGACTACCCGCCCACGGGCGGCCGCCGGGCCCTTCTATTGACCGGGGCCGAGCAGTTCCAGAACCTGCCTGGTTACGTGCTGGGGCGGGAAACCGAAGGGAACGATGCGGGCAACGCGTCCTTCCGCGTCCAGCAGATAGAGGTTGGCTGTGTGGTCCAGGGTGTAGTTCTCGCCGTCGGCCCCCGGGCGCCGAGAATGGGTGACTTTGAAGCGCTGCCCGAGTCGCCGGAGCTCCACATGGCTGCCTGAAAGGCCGAGTATGGCAGGATGAAAATGCTGCACGTAACGCCGCAGTCTCTCCGCGCTGTCCCGCTCCGGGTCAAGGGATACGAACAGCGCCTGCACCTCCTTGGCGCGCGGACCGAGGTCGCGAAGCACGTTGCCGACCATGGCCAGCGTCACCGGACAGACGTCCGGACAGGAGGTGTAGCCAAAGCTCAACATCACCACTTTGCCGTTGATGAATGGCAGTGGCCGGCGTTGACCGTTGTGGTCGGTTAGCTCCAGGGGGGTGCCGGGCGATTCGGTCGACAGCGGCTTGGCCAGTGCCAGCGGTGTGAGCAACAGGAGCGCAACCGCAACGGCAGTTTTTGTCGCCAGGCTCCGTGTCGACGGGGCGGGCACGACGTCAAGCTACTGGCCGGACCGGGATTGGTGGGCCCAGTCCGGGTCGGCCTCGGTCAGGTCACCTACGGGCGCGGCGAACGCGTCGGATACGAGCACGTCCACGTTGTCACCGGTCAGAGACTCGAGGAAGGCGACCAGATCGGCCACCTCCGACTCGGACAGATGCAGCGGGCGGATGCGCGGATCGAGCAACTCGTTCGGCACGCCGCCTTGGTTGTAGAAATCGACCACGTCCCGCAGGCTCGCCAGCGAGCCGTTGTGCATGTAGGGGGCGGTGAGCGCGACGTTGCGCAGCGTCGGGGTCCTGTACTTCCAGCGATCCGCAGGCGCCTGGGTTATCTCGTAAAGGCCCAGATCGTTGGGTTGGCGCTCGCCGACCGACGCGATGGTGGCTGCATCGACTTCCAGGTATTCGCCCGGCGCCACCAGCACCCGGTGTTTCCGCCCCGAGGCTCCCATGGAGACCCAGTATCCGACGCCCGTGTTATGCAGGCCGTGGTCAGTGAAAACCGCGCTGGAAGCACCCACCGTGTGGCAGCCGCTGCACCCCCCTTTTTTCGTGAAAATCGTGAAGCCCCGGCGGGCATCGTCGCGCAGGGCGTCGGCCTTGCCCCCGTAATACCAACGGTCGAAGGGGGAGTTGCCCGATACCAGGGTGCGCTCGTAGCTGGCAATCGCCCCCCCGACTGTCTCCATGCTGGGGCCTTTGCCGGCGAAGGCGGCCTCAAACAACCCAGCGTAGTCGGGCATGGCCTTGAGCTTCTCTATCACACTGCCGATGGAGGGGTTGCCCATCTCGTTTCGAGCCAGCAGTGGTGCCCACACCTGCTGCTCCAGGGTGGTTTCCCGACCGTCGTGAAAGAGTCGCTCGGCAAAAGCCACGTTATACAGGGTGGGTGTATTTCGGCGCACGCTTCGACCTTCGATGCCCACGGCGGTCTCGAGCTCGTTGCTTGTGAAGCCCTGTTCGGGCACGTGACACATGGCGCACGAGAAGGTGTTGTTAAGGGAAAGGCGCCGGTCGTAGAAGAGCTTGCGGCCCAGGGCCACCTTCGCCGGTGACGCGGGATTGTCGCCGGGAACGGCTACTGCGGGTAACCCGGGCAACGGCGCCTCCAGGTTTGCCATCAAGTCGGCCGCGACGCCGGTACGTGCCTCCACGCTGCGGGAGCGGCTCTGGTAATCATGCCGTTCGTACCCGGTCCTGTCGTCGCCGGCGCGGCTCAGCCGGGTGCCGGCCCGCGTGATTGTCGAGGTTGCCTCCTGCTGTGCGCGCCGTTCGAGCTGTAGCGTCAGGATGTCGTTCAACACCAGGTCCGCATGCAGAAAGGAGACGCTGTAGATGTTCCTGATGCGGCGTTCTCTGTCGATGAGGAACACCCGGAGGATGTGCGCAATCCTGCCGGTAAGCTTGCCGGTGTCGTCGAATTCGGGCTGAATCGGCTGTCCGTAGGCCTCCAGAATTGGTTCGAGCTGCTCCTGCGAGGCGGTGGTGAGAAAGGTCCACTCGGTGGACTGCTCGCTGCCCGTGAAATTCATGCCGTAGAGTCGAATCACCTCTGGCGTGTCCTGGACGGGATCGAAGCTCAGGCTCACGAAGCGCACCTTTCCGGCCAGGGCCGGCTGCGCTTCGATGGTGGAGCGAAGCTTGTAGAGCACGGCGGTGGCCAGCGGGCAGCCGTTGGTGTCGCTGCAGGTGCTGTAGATAAAGCTGAGCACCACGACCTCGCTGCCCAACAGTCCGTGCAGTCGCAAGCTGTCGCCGCTGGCGTCCAGGACCTGACCGTCGCCGGCGTCGCCAAGGGGAGGCAGCGCGTAGCTGCCGGGAGCCGGCGGGTCGTATCCGAGCGCTGTATGGCCCGGTGCGAGAGGCTCGGCAGGTGCGGCAAAGACGCCAGCGGGCCATGCGGCGGCCAGCAGCATGGCGCCGCAGGCTACTGTTCCAACAGGTGCCGTCACACAACGACAAGCGTTGCGAAACCGCTGGCGCCAATTGATCCGCAAGCTCGTCGACCCTGGTCTTTGCCCGTCGCAAAGAAACGGATTCAAGCCCATCTCTTGAAGTCACCTCGTCTTGTCACCCCGTCGGACTCCACTGCCGGAGACCATTGCAGGCCCGGGTTGCGGAGAAGGGGCGAGACTCCCGCGTCCATCCGGCATACAGCCCGGGCTCCCGCATCTGGGGAGCCCGGGCCGCACATGGCCCTCAATCCGTCTGGGCCACTGTGTGGCTGTCTGCTCGCGGTGGCTTCATGCCATACAGGGAATACGCACCGAAGCGCATTTGATGCGGTCGGCCCAGCTTGGCGGCGGTGAAGTCGATGGCGAACTTCTGCTGCAGTGCCGTGCCGTCCCAGTCGTAGGCCTTGAAATACTGCTCATCTTCGTCTCCCTTCTTGTCCCAGTTTGCAAGCAGGGAAGAGGTGTAATAAATGCGCTTGCCGTTCCAGCTTTGCGACGCCATGTTGATTTGCTTTCCGATCTGTTTCTCATACACCTGTCGGGGTTTGAAAGGATCGGATATATCAAACAACCGGGTCTTGCCGTCCATGAAAGTATCGACCCACAGGTGCTTGTCGTCCGACGTGATGGAGATGTCCACGGGCAGCGGAACCTTGGACGGGTCACCAATGTCGGCTACCGCCTTGGCGTGCCATTCGCCGCTCTCGTCCTCGTAAATCAGCCAGATCTTCGAGGTCAGTGCCGTGCTCGTGAAGCAGTAGTTATGGTTTGCACCCCATGCACACCGCAGTTCAAGAGGCGCACCCGGAACGTCGAGCACCTTCTTCGGCTTGCGGCTGTGTAAATCCCAGACCACTACCGTGTTGCCGAAGCGTTTCATGGCCGCCTCGTCCTGAAGCATCTTGCCGAAGTCCATCATATAGTTGGACCAGCCAGTGAAGGATGAGGTGACCATCAGATTGCGGCGCGGCAGGACACGCAGGTCGTAGCCGTAGCCGTCGGCGTGCTTGCCTGCCTTGCGTGCCCCGCGCAGATTATCGTCGGTGGGCATCCAGTGCGTGGCGATGTACTGGCCGTCGTTGGTGTACTCGACCAGCGCGGTGCGTCCGCCATGATCTCTGTTGTTGGACAGCCCGGTGATTATCATGCGGCCGGCCAAGGCATAGGTCGTGTGGGGGCCGACGACGCCTCCACTGCGGGCCACGAAGTCTGTTATCACCTTGTGGAGCTTGGGTCGAGCCGGATCCGTGTGGACGTCGAAGATGAAGATTTTGTTGGTGTCCAGTCCTGCCGCCCACAGGTAGCGGCGGTCATCGGTGAACCCGGAGTGATGGGCCTCGTTGCGGCCGCCCACGGACAACGTCTGCACGACCTTTCCGTACTCCGAGGAATTGGGGTTGACATCGATAGTGACCAGCTTGTCCTGCTCGTCACCGACCCCTTCCTGACCGAGGGTCCACACATATACAAAGTCCTCCTGGCCGACAATCTTGGCCATGTAGGGAGACATGCAGGTTTCGTCGGCCCCGAGCGGCGGCGCGACAAGCAGCGCTGCGCCGCTTAGACCGGCGGCAAGGGCGAGGGCTCCCCAGGGTCTGCGGGGGTGGGTGGCTTTCATGACTGGTCTCCTCCGTCCGTATCGGTAATGGCAACAGGCAGAGCGCGTCGGCAGGGCATGTCTTGTTCTGGTTGCGTCCGCTGCCGGAGAATGCGATCGCCTCAGCTGGATTAGGTCCAGTTATGACGAACCATAGTTTATAATGAATGTTCATATCAAGAACGAAATGAACCTTCATTTTATTTTTCTGAGCCGAAGGATTGCGTATGCGCGCTAACCGGAAGAAAGCGTTAAGAAACCAGTTGATCCGGGATGACATACTGGATGCAGCATTGCACTTGTACACGCGAGATGGCTACTTCAACACGTCCATCCACGACATACAGCGTGAGGCCGGGGTCAGCATCGGTTCCATCTACAACAACTTCGGCGGCAAGGAGGCCGTGGCGAAGGCGCTGTACGGGCAGCTGGTGGGTCACATGGAAAACGTGGTGGATGCAATCGCCAGCAAGCATGCGACGGCGCACAACCGCTGCCGTGCGGTCGTGGAAGTGCTCTTCGACATGACCGAGCGTGAAACGGAGACGGTCGGTTTTATCTTGAATGCCAAGCACAAGGAATTTCTGCCGGACGAGCCCCCTATCTGCTCGTCGCAGCCGTTCGTTAAGCTGCGAGACATGATTCAGGCGGGTATCGATGCCGGCCAGATGCGGCCCATGGATCCCTGGGTCGCGGCCGCCTGTACCTTCGGCCCGGCTTTGCGCATGATCCAGCTGCGGCTGGACGGCATGATTGCCGCGCCGCTGCCGGATTATCTCGATGAGCTTTGGTTGCACTCGTGGCGCACCGTCGGTGTTGACCCCGTGCCCGAGGACTTGCGCTGAGCTTCGGTCTGGTCTGGTAACGCTGCGAACGGCTTCGGGCCGATTGCGTTGTCGTAAAGCGAGCTGATTCTCGGAACACTTGACAGCCTGGTGAAAACCAACATGCAGCAGGATGGTAAACATGGGTGAGCGCAGCTTCCGCATGCGGCTGATGTGCCGGTACGAAGCGCCGGACAACAGCATTGGCGAGCTTGAGGTGGAGACTTTCGAGGAAGGGGAATGGCGGGAACTGAAGCTGGGGACGCTTACGCCCGGCTTCCTCGTGTTTGCCTATGCCGTCTTTACCTGCCAGCACCTCTATTTCCGGACCAACTGCGCCGAGCGCGAACTCTCGCTGGAGTCGGCGCAGGGGCGCATCGATCTGCACACGACCGAGGACTGGGACCTGACCCGACTGCGGGTGCATTTCGACGCCAACCTGAAGTCAGGCACGGCGTCACCGTCCGATATCGACTACATCATCGGCCGCATGCGGCAGTGCCCGGTGTCGAGAAACATGCGCGAGCCATCGGACAACCAGACCACCTTGAACCTGCGCTAGCCCGGATTTCTCAGTGCGCCGGGATTCGGAATCTTGCGTCGCTCTGGCAAGGCAGATTGGCCGATCGCCCCCAGGGGCAAAGCTGTAGGTATGGTGAGGCGAAAGAGAGTAAAGGTCCGGTGGACCTTTACGCCGCCGAACAGGTTGCCCAAGGATGGGCAACCCTGGGCCATCCAGCGTAGCGGGAACGCGAAGCGCTGATGGAAGGAGGATCGGTCAAGATGCAAAGCCAGAGTGGGCCAAGAGCCGAATAGGACAGGCTGATCACAAGGAAGACCGTCTCGGTGAAGCCCATGTGCTGAGTTTGCCAACATAGTCTGCGCTCCGGGTCCGCCTGGTGAGAAACCCGGGCTAGTGGCCTGGCGCGTCGCCCGCGCTATCCTGCGGGGCAAGCGCCATTTCGTCCAGCATGCACCTGAGCCGCAGCCGGGCGAAGTTCAAGGCGTCGTAGGCCCTGGCCGGGGCCCGCTCTTCGTGGACCCGCTCCCAGTGGTCAATGAAGCCCTCCCAGAAGCGTATTTCATCCATGGCGCGCTTAGTCGTCACAGCACGACCTCGCGGGTTGACGCGGCTTGACGGATCCACACAATGGCTCCGTTCCGGAGCCTTTCAAACGCCGTGCGCCGGCGAAGAACGCCAAGGCGCACAGCAGGCCCACGGCCCAAACGATCAGCGCAAACAGCCAGTCCATGAATCGACATCCTCTTTTGCCAAGGGCTAGTAAGCCGTCAAAATTACTGTGATGGAGTACTAGGGCCTGTGGATCTTTCGCCTCACATCGGCAACCACATCACCACGAAAGCGAGCGCGCACATGCTGGCGAAGTTGCGTTCGAGTTTGTCGTATCTTGTTGCTATTGCACGGAAATGCTTCACCCGTGCGAAGGCGTTCTCGACCAAGTGGCGGTACTTGTACAGGCACCAGTCCATGTCTTCGTTGCCGATGAGGCTGCCCTGTCGGCGCGGGATTACAGGTATCGATTCCTGTGCTTCAATGTGCGCTCTGAGCGGCTGGCTGTCGTAGCCCTTATCGGCAACGACGTACTCGCCCGGCGGTGCGCCGTCAACCAAGTCTTCTGCGCGCGATACGTCATGAATCTGGCCTCCCGACAACTCGAAGTGCACCGGTAGGCCGTAGCTGTCCACTGCCAGATGAATCTTGGTCGAGCGCCCCCCTCGGCTGTTGCCGATGGCTTCGTCACCACCGCTCGGCGCGCCGTGGCTATGTTGATGGGCACGTATGACACTGGCGTCAAGGAACAACCACTCGGTGTCGGTATCTTTCGATAATGCTTTGAAAATAAATGTCATGATGCCTTTTCGTGACCAGAGATTGAATCGCCGAAAGACGGTGTTCCAATGTCCAAACTCAGCCGGCAGGTCGCGCCATGGGCAACCGGTCCTCATCCGATAGAGGATCCCTTCCAGCGTCCTTCGGTGTTCTGGCTTGCTGTAGACACGCCCGGTCTGTTTCATCAATTCCGAGAGCTTGTCCCAGTCGTCGTCTGTTAACATCAGTCTTGGCATGATTGGCTCGCT
>JASJBY010000259.1 GCA_030066245.1 Gammaproteobacteria bacterium | reverse complement strand
TGTCCTACGCTGATGCCGTCTCGTTGGCGGCGCCAGCCGTAGTCAGTATTCATTCCACCAAGCAGGTCTCACGAGAAGGCGCGTCGCGTTTCCACGGACAAACTTTCCGGGATCTGTTCGGGGATCGCTTCACCCCGCCGCCACAGCGCCGCGAAACCGACTTGGGCTCCGGGGTCATCGTCAGCCCGCAGGGCTATATCCTCACCAACAATCATCTCATCGGCGACGCAGACCAGATACAGGTGGCGCTGCGCGACGGCCGTGCGTCCGCCGCCACGGTGGTGGGGACCGATCCGGAAACCGACCTCGCGGTTCTCAAAGTGCAGCTTCCGGACCTGCCCAGTGTCACCATCGGACGCTCCGAGGCGCTGCGCGTGGGCGATGTGGTGCTGGCCATCGGCAATCCTTTCGGGGTCGGGCAGACGGTCACCCAGGGGATCGTCAGCGCCACCGGCCGCAACAACCTGGACATCAGCACCTTCGAGAACTTCATCCAGACCGACGCGGCGATCAACCCGGGCAACTCGGGCGGGGCGCTGGTCGACGCTTTTGGGCATCTCGTCGGCATCAACACGGCCATCTACTCGAGAACCGGCGGCTCCCAGGGCATCGGCTTCGCCATTCCGGTGAGCCTCGCCAAAGGCGTCATGCGTGAGATCATCGAGAAGGGCCGCGTCAGCAGAGGTTGGGTCGGTATCGAGATCCAGGAGCTCACGCCGTCCCTGGCTGACTCGTTCGGGATCCCGCACGCTAAGGGGGTCGTGGTCGCCGGCGTTGTGCGCGAGGGTCCAGCCCACGGCGCCGGCGTGCGTCCGGGGGACATCATCACCGCCGTTAACGGCATCGACGTTGAGGGCGGCCGGGATACGCTCAATGCCATCACCGGCGTCGCGCCGGGAGAGAAAGTCAAGCTTGCCGTTCTGCGTGAGGGTCGTCGAGAGGAGGTAATCGTGCAGGCCGCTGAGCGCCCCACCTTCGGCGGCTAACGCAGGAGCGCCCGCAAGCAGTCCAGAAACGCAGCGTTTTCCTCCGGCGTGCCCACGGTCACCCGCAGACAGTCCGTCAGCAGCGGGTGGCTGGCGTGGAGATTCTTGACCAGCACGCCGCGGGAAACGAGGCCCTGGAAAATCTCGACTGCCCTGCCCGACGGCAGGCGAAACAACAGAAAGTTCGCCTCGCTGGGCCACACGGTGACTCCCGGCAGGGAAGCGAGGGCATTGTAGAGGCGCTCCCTATCCTCGCGAATCTTCCGCGTCTGTGCCATCAGCGCTTGCATGTGATCGAGCGCGAACTCAGCGCTAATCTGGGACAGCACGTTGATGTTGTAGGGCAGACGCAGCTTGTCGAATTCGTTGATCCAGGCAGGGTCGCCAGCCAGCCAGCCCAGCCGCAGCCCGGCCAGCCCCATTTTCGAGACGGTGCGCATGAGGAGAAGGTTTGGCTGAGCCGGCAGCGCGGCGAGAAAGCTCGAATCCGCGAACGGCGTGTAGGCTTCGTCCATAACGACCAGGCCCTCGGTACTCTCCAGTATGGCCCGGACCACATCCTCCTGAAACAGGTTTCCGGTCGGATTATTCGGGTAGGCGAGAAAAACCACGGACGGCCGATGCGCCTTGACGGCCGCCAGCATGGCCGCCGGATCGAGCATGAAATCATCTCCGCGCAGGGGCACGCCCACGAAGCTCATGCCAGCCGCCAGCGCGAGCAAACGATACATCACAAAGCTGGGCTCCGGCGCCAGAACCGTCGCCCCTGGCCGACTCAGGCACAGCAGGATGAGTTGGATAAGCTCGTCGGATCCGTTGCCCAGCAGGATGTCGCTGCCCTCCGGCACGCCCATGACCGCCCGCAGCCGGCTGCGTAACCGAACCGCCGCCGGGTCCGGGTAGCGGTTGACTGTGACGGAACCCAGTGCTGCCAGCCAGGCATCCATCAGGTCCCCCGGCCACGGATAGGGACTCTCCATGGCATCGAGCTTCACCATGCCGGCAGAGTCAGGAACGTGATAGGCGTTGAGCCGCCGCACCTCCGGTCTGATCAGGCGCTGAACGCGCCCGCCTGTCGTCCCTTTCACGGCCCGCTCAACCCCCTGAGGTCTTGCCGAGGCGAAACTCGGCAGACCGGGCATGAGCGGTCAGACCTTCGCCCCGTGCCAGTGTCGAGGCAGTCTTACCCAGCAATCCCGCGCCCTCGGGTGAACACATGATCAGGCTGGAGCGTTTCTGAAAGTCGTAAACGCCGAGCGGCGAGGAGAACCGGGCCGTGCGCGAGGTAGGCAGTACATGGTTGGGACCGGCGCAGTAGTCGCCGAGCGCCTCCGCCGTGTGTCTGCCCATGAAAATGGCCCCGGCGTGCCTGATTCGGTCAACCATCGGCTCGGGATCCTCCACCGAAAGCTCCAGGTGCTCGGGCGCGATGAAGTTGGCCACTTCCACCGCTTCATCCAGATCCCGAACCCCAATCAGAGCGGCGCGGGCTTCGAGGGAAGCCTGGATTATCGCAGCCCGTTCCATCTCCGGTAAGAGTCGCTCCATGCTGTCCTTGACCTGGTCCAGATAGCCTCCATCCGGGCAGAGCAGAATCGGCTGGGCGTCCTCGTCATGCTCCGCCTGGGAGAACAGATCCATGGCAATCCAGTCCGGGTCCGTCTTGCCGTCACACACGACCAGGATCTCCGACGGCCCTGCGATCATGTCGATGCCCACGGCGCCGAAAACCATGCGTTTGGCGGTAGCCACGTAAACATTGCCAGGCCCCACGATTTTGTCGACCCGGGGTACGGTTTCCGTGCCGTAGGCGAGTGCCGCCACGGCCTGTGCACCCCCGACGGCAAACGTCCGGTCGATGCCCGCAATCTTCGCGGCAGCGAGCACCATGTCCTCAAGCTGCCCTCCCGGAGCAGGCACCACCATCACCACTTCGCCCACGCCCGCCACCCTCGCGGGGATTGCGTTCATCAGCACCGACGAGGGATATGCCGCTTTTCCACCGGGGACGTACAGCCCGGCGCGGTCCAGCGGGGTGACCTGCTGACCGAGCAGGTTTCCATTCGGTTCCCGATAGGACCATGAGGCCTGCTGCTGCCGCTCGTGGTAGCGTCGGATACGCTCGGCTGCCTCCTCGAGCGCGTCTCGTGTCCGCGTGTCGAGGGCCGCGTAAGCCCGCTCCAGTCGTTCTGCCCCGACAACGAGTTCGCTCATCCGGGAAACCTGCCGGGCATCGAAACGATTGGTGTAGTCAAGCAGGGCCGCATCTCCCCGCCAGCGCACGTCGTCCACGATATCGCGGACCGTCTGGTTGACCGCATCGTCGGAGACCGATTCCCAGGCGAGCAAAGCTTCAAGTCTCTGCCAGAAATCCGCTGTTCGACTGTCAAGACGCTGTATGTTGAGCATGGTACGACTGAGTGGCGATGGGCTTGTTTGAAACGGTGACTCGGTGACTCGGTGACTCGCACAGTTTATTTGGTGGAGCGCACCCCTGAATCGTGGACCGCGGAACCGGGTAAACTGCTACGGTCAGTCTCCGGCCTCTGCACCTCGAGATCTCGTCTGACTCTGGGCCCGGCCCGTCACCTCCACCGCTCTGGCCATCTGAGCGACGAAGTCTTTCACCACATGGTGCTTCATTTTCATGGACGCCTTGTTGACGATCAGCCGCGAGCTGATGTCCGCGATATGCTGCAGTGGATGGAGCCCATTGGCCTTCAGGGTGTTCCCGGTATCCACAAGGTCCACGATGCGGTCAGCCAGCCCCACCAGCGGCGCAAGCTCCATAGAGCCGTAGAGCTTGATGATCTCGACTTGCAGACCCTGCTCCGCGTAGAACGCCCGACTGGTTTTTACGTACTTGGTGGCGACCCGGAGCCGCCGCCGAAGCCGGCCTTCGGTGCGCCGGCCCGCCACCATCATCCGGCAACGGGCAATGCCCAGATCCAGTGGCTCGTAGAGGCCGTCACTATCGTACTCCATGAGCACGTCTTTGCCGGCCACGCCCACGTCCGCCGCCCCGTACTCCACGTATGTGGGCACATCCTGGGCGCGGATGATGACCAGCTTGACGTCCTCCCGGCGTGTATCCAAAACAAGCTTGCGGCTGGTATCTGGATCGTCCACCGGAACAATGCCGGCCCGCGCGAGCAGCGGCAGGCTTTCCTTGAGGATGCGGCCCTTGGAAAGGGCGATGGTCAAGCCCTGGAGCATGGACGTTCTCTCATCCGGGAATACGGCGAATGTTGGCACCGAGTTGAGAGAGCTTCTCCTCAATGCACTCGTAACCCCGGTCTATGTGATAGATCCTGTCCACCACTGTGTCCCCCTCCGCCACCAGGCCAGCGAGCACCAGACTGGCCGAGGCGCGCAGGTCGGTCGCCATGACCGGTGCGGCGGTCAGCCCTCTTATGCCGCGGGTGACAGCCGTGTTGCCTTCCAGACGGATGTCCGCGCCCATGCGCTGCAGTTCCTGCACGTGCATGAAGCGGTTCTCGAAAACGGTTTCCGTGATGATACCCGTGCCCTTGGCGACGGCATTGAGGGCCGTGAACTGAGCTTGCATGTCCGTGGGAAAGGCAGGATACGGTGCTGTGTGCACGTCCACCGCTCGCGGGCGATTGCCCGCCATGTCCAGTGCGATCCAATCGCTCCCCAGCTCCAGGGCGGCACCCGCCTCGTGAAGCTTCTCAAGCACCGCGTCCAGCATGGCCGGTCGGGTTCCGGTTACCCGGATGCGTCCCCCGGTAATGGCCGCGGCTACCAGATAGGTCCCGGTCTCAATGCGGTCGGCCAATACCCGATAGCGGCTTCCGGCGAGACTGGGCACGCCCTCGATCTCGATAGTCGGGCTGCCCGCACCCTCGATTCGCGCGCCCATACTCACCAGGAACTCGGCCAGGTCGACGACCTCCGGCTCTCTGGCAGCGTTCTCTATGACGGTGGTGCCTTCCGCCACGGCGGCTGCCATCATCAGGTTTTCGGTGCCGGTGACCGTCACCAGATCCAGACACAGGCGAGTGCCCCGCAGTCGGGGCGCCGAAGCGTGGATGTAGCCGTTCTCCACGCGCACCTGCGCTCCCATCTTGGTGAGACCGTCGAGATGCAGATCCACCGGCCGCGAACCGATGGCGCAGCCGCCGGGCAGCGAAACCACAGCCCGACCATGGCGCGCCAGCAGGGGACCCAGCACCAGGATCGACGCCCGCATGGTCTTGACCAACTCGTACGGCGCAACGCAGTCGTGCACCGCGGTGGCATCGGCGGTGACGTTCATGTCCTCGTCCACCACCAGCTTCACCCCCAGCCGTCCGAGGAGTTCCAGGGTTGTGGTGATATCCCGTAGGTGAGGTATGTTGCCGAGAATGACCTTGCCGTCGGCAAGCAGGGTTGCAGCGAGTATGGGCAGCGCGGCGTTCTTGGCGCCCGAGATGCGGATCTGGCCGCTGAGGGCGGCACCGCCCGTGATCATGAGCTTATCCATGGGTCAGAACGCGCTAGCCCGGATTTCTCACCGGGATTCGGAATCTTGGTTCGCTCTGGCAAAGCAGATTGGCCGATCGCCCGCAGAGGCATAGCTGTAGCTATGTCTCAAGGGGGATCGGTCAAGATGCAAAGCCAGAGTGGGCCAAGAGCCGAATAGGACAGGCTGTTCACAAGGAAGGCGGGCTCGGTGAAGCCAATGTGCTGAGTTTGCCAATATAATCTCCAATCCGAGGTCCGCCTGGTGAGAAATCCGGGCTAGACGTAGCTCTGGTAGACAGGCTGGTACATCTGCGCCGTGATGTCCTGCATCAGGTCCTCCGGTTGCTCGCGGCGCGCCAGTCCACGCTCGTAGGCGATTGCCGCCACGGCCCTGGCAATCACGGCCGACACGCCCCGGATATTGGCCAGCGGGGGATAGACTCTGCCCTGCGCTAGATCCGCGTCGGTTACCTGGGCGGCCAGGGCCTTGGCAGCGGCGAAGAACATCTCGTCGGTAATCAAGCGGGATTCCGCTACGATGGCCCCGAGCCCGACGCCTGGGAAGATGTAGGCGTTGTTGCCCTGGCCAGGCACGTGGATCTTGCCGTTATGGCTGACAGGTTCGAAGGGACTGCCGCTGGCGAATATAGCGCGCCCGTCGCTCCACCTGTATGCCTCCTCGGCGGTGCACTCGGCCTTGGAGGTGGGGTTGGACAGGGCAAAAACGATGGGGTGCGCGTTGAAGCGGGCCATGGCCTGGAGAACCGACTGGCCGAAAGACCCCGGTTGACCGGAGACGCCGATGATGGCGGTGGGCTCCAAGGTCTCCACCGCCGACAGGAAATCAGCGACTGGCTCGTGGTCATGGGCGTATTTGAGCTTGTGCGCATTCAGGTCCGCTCGGGCCTTGATGACCAGGCCCCTGGAATCCACGAACCAGCATCGGCCGCGCGCCTCTTCCGGCGTCAGCCCTTCCTCGACTAACATGCCGACGATCATGTCGCCGATGCCGATGCCGGCCTCGCCCGCGCCCAGAAAGAGGAACTTCTGGTCGGCAAACCGCGTGCCGGCGAGGCGGGGTGCAGCGTAGAGCCCGGCCAAGGCGACAGCGCCCGTGCCCTGAATATCGTCGTTGAAGGCACATACCCGGTCCTGGTACTTCTGCAACAGCCGGAAGGCATTTCGGTTGGCGAAGTCTTCAAATTGAATGAGCGCCTTGGGAAACACTTCCTGCACCGCTTGCACAAACTCTTCCACCAGCTCGTCGTACAGTTCGCCCCGCACACGCGTCTGCTTCAGGCCGATGTAAAGAGGATCTTCCCGCAAGGGTTCGTTATCCGTGCCCACGTCCAGGGTCACGGGCAGGCACTGGGACGGCCGGACGCCGGCACACGCGGTGTACAGGGACAGCTTGCCCACGGGAATGCCCATGCCGTTCGCTCCTTGGTCACCAAGTCCCAGTATCCGCTCACCATCGGTAACCACGATTATCCGCACGTCGGCGCAGGGGGCGTTCCGCAGCACTTTCGCCACACGCCCCCTGTCGTTGGTGGTGATGAACACGCCCTTGGGGCGCTGGTAAATGTGTCCGTATTTCTGGCAGGCCTCGCCGACCGTTGGTGTATAAATGATCGGCATCATCGCATCCAGGTGGTCCTGGATCACCCGATAGAACAGCGTTTCGTTGCGGACCTGTAGGTTCACAAGGTAGACGTATCGCTCCAGATCACTGGTCTTGCGGCGGTAGTTGACCAACACGCGCTCAACCTGCTCGTCCAGGCTGCAGACGCAGGCTGGCAGCAGGCCGTGCAGCCCCAGGGCGTCCCGTTCCGCCTCCGTGAATGCCGTGCCTTTGTTCAGGATGGGATCCCGCAGCAGATTGATGCCGGTGGGAAACTTTCCTTTCCCACAGTGAGCGCGTGTCGAGCGTTTTTTCGAATCCACGGGAGTACTCTCGGTATGGGTAGTGGCGTTGCTCAAGCAGAAGTCCCGAAATCCCGCTCGGGGCGTTGTTACGGAGCGATGACAACAGTATACGGCTCGCCGTGAGCTAGAAGTACCTCTCGCCCGCGGCTTAGAACAGGGTCGCCAGTCCGAGATAGTTTACGAGAAGGGAAATCACCAGGATGGCTACGATGTTGAGGCCAAGGCCTGCTTTTACCATCTGGGCGACAGTGACGAATCCGGACGAGAACACGATGGC
>JASJBY010000258.1 GCA_030066245.1 Gammaproteobacteria bacterium | reverse complement strand
GCGGTCCTCACCTTGCCGCAGGTGCATCACCGGTGCGCCGGCAGAAGGCTGGGACGTTGCTGCTGTCGGCTTGTCTGCTTGCCACGCCAGCGCCAGCTGCGACGCTGTCCATCACCTGCGGCACCGTCGGCAAGGAGTATGAACTGTGCCGTAGCGGCGCCGAGGCGTGGGGGCGAGAGTCAGGCCACGAGATCCGAGTTGTCACCGCGCCCGGCTCCACCAACGAGAGACTCGCGCTTTATCAGCAGCTGCTCGCCGCAGGCTCGGCCGATGTAGACGTATTTCAGATCGACGTGATCTGGCCAGGCATGCTGGCCAGCCACCTGGTGGATTTGACCGCCTACGCCGGAGAGCGCGCGAACGCCCATCTGCCAGTCCTTATCGCCAACAACACGGTAGCTGGCCGGCTGGTGGCCCTGCCATGGTTCACCAGCATGGGGCTCCTCTACTATCGGGCGGATCTGCTCGCCAAACACGGGCAGTCCGTGCCCGACACCTGGCAGGCCCTGACTGCCGTGGCCCGTCACGTCCAGGAGGCAGAGCGTGCGGCGGGTAACTCGAAGATGTGGGGCTATGTCTGGCAGGGCCGTGCGTACGAGGGACTTACCTGCAACGCGCTGGAATGGGTCGCCAGCCATGGCGGAGGCACCATCCTGGAAGCCGATGGCGGTATCACCATCGACAACCCCCGAGCCGAGGCCGGGCTTGCGCTTGCAGCTGGATGGGTAGGCACCATCAGTCCCCCCGGTACGCTGAACTACGGCGAAGAGGAGGCGCGGAGCGTGTTCCAGTCCGGTAATGCCGTCTTCATGCGCAACTGGCCCTATGCGTGGGCGCTTGCCCAGTCCCCCGACAGCCCCGTGCGGAACAAGGTCGCGGTCGCCCCACTGCCTCGCGGCCACCCAGGGGGCCAGCGCGCATCGACCTTCGGCGGCTGGCAACTCGCGGTGTCGAAGTATTCCCGCCATCCCGACCTGGCGGCCGATCTGGTGCTGCACCTGACCTCACCGACCGAGCAGAAACGGCGCAGCCTCGAGGCGGCCTATAACCCGACTATCCGCGCCCTGTACCGGGACCCCGAACTCCGCGAAGCCAATCCCATCCTCCCCTTGCTCGAGGGAGCCCTGGCGGGCTCGGTAACCCGGCCCTCGAGCGTAGCCGGTCCGGCCTACAGCCGCATCAGCGCCCGCTTCTGGAATGCCGCGCACAGCGTTCTCGCAGGGCGCCAGTCTGCCCGCGGCGCTCTACAGCGGTTGCAGCGCGACCTGGAGCGGCTGCGGCGCCGCGCCGGCTGGTAATTCCGGCAGGTCTCCATGCAGGACACCCACGCGCGCAGTCTGGGCGGGCCCGGGACCCCGGGCGACTGAGCCGTGAGACGCGCGCGCGATGCCTGGCTGCTGCTCGCTCCCATGCTCGTCGCACTACTGGCAGTGGCCGCATGGCCGCTGGCTCGGACAGTCTGGTTCAGCTTGACCGACGCGACCCTCGCCGACCTGGGCGCCGCCCGTTTCGTAGGTTGGGACAATTACCTCGCCTACCGGGACGGGGAGTGGTTCGGCGTGCTCACCGACCCGGTCTGGTGGCGCTCCGTGCGCAATACCCTCTGGTTCGTGCTGATCTCGGTGTCTCTGGAAACCCTGCTGGGGCTGATCACCGCCCTGGTACTGCTGGCGCGTATTCCTGCACGCCCGCTGCTGCAGGCCGCTGTCCTGCTTCCCTGGGCTATCCCGACCATCGTCTCGGCCAAGATGTGGGGCTGGCTGCTCCACGACCAGTTCGGCCTGGTCAACGACATCCTGCTGAGCGTCGGGCTGATCGCCAGGCCTCTCGCCTGGACGGCGGACCCCGATCTGATGCTCGGTGCGGTCATCGTGGCTGACGTCTGGAAGACGACGCCCTTCATGGCCCTGCTCCTGCTGGCCGCGCTCCACACCCTGCCCAGGGATTGCTATGAGGCTGCCCGGGTGGACGGCATACACCCGGTAACGGTGTTCTTCAGGATCACGCTGCCCCTCATTCGGCCCGCCTTGATTGTCGCCGTGGTGTTCCGGGCGCTGGATGCGCTGCGCATCTTCGACCTGATATACGTGCTGACACCCAACAGCGAGTACACCATGTCCATGTCCGTTTACGCCCGCCAGCAGCTGGTGGATTTTCAGGATGTGGGCTACGGATCCGCGGCCTCGACGCTGCTGTTCTTCACCATCGCCCTGTGCACGACCCTGTTCCTGATGCTGTCCCGACCCACACAGGGCGGCAAGGCATGAGCAGAGGTCTATCCCGGGCAGGCCTTTACCTGCTGGCAGGCATCATCGCCCTGGCCGCGGCGTTCCCCTTCTACTACGCGGCCATCACGTCCCTGAAGAGCGGCGACGCCCTGTTCAGCATGGATTTGCTCCCCAGGCAATGGCACTGGGACAACTACGTGGCCATCTTTGCGCAGCAGCCTTTCGCCACCACCATAGTCAACTCCTTCTGGGTAGCGACCGGCGTCGTGTCTGTCTCCCTGATGCTCGGGCTGAGCGCTGCCTACGCCCTCAGCCGCAATCGCTTCAGGGGACGGCGCCTGCTGATGATGACCATACTCGGCGTGTCCATGTTTCCGCAGGTGGCCGTATTGTCGGGCATGTTCGAGCTCATCCGCTGGCTTGGACTCTATAACCGCATCGGCGGCCTGATGCTCTCGTACCTCATCATCACTTTGCCTTTTACCGTCTGGGTGCTCGCCACGTTCATGCGCCGTCTGCCCAGAGAGGTGGAGGAGGCAGCCATCATGGACGGGGCCGGCCCATTGACCATCATCTGGCGGATTTTCCTGCCACCGCTCATGCCGGCCATGTTCTCCACCGGCCTGCTGGCGTTCATCGCCGCGTGGAACGAGTTTCTGTTCGCCCTCACCTTCACCCTGACCCATGAACAGCGGACGGTGCCGGTGGCCATCGCACTGCTCAGCGGAGCCAGTGAGTATGAGTTGCCCTGGGGCCATATCATGGCTGCCTCGGTCACGGTAACGGTCCCGGCGGTGGTGCTTGTGCTGATATTTCAGCGCCGCATCGTGTCCGGCCTGGCGGCGGGCACGGGAACATGACAGAAGGACCCATGGGTCTGCAGCCCGGAACAGACTTCTGGAACCTGCGCCGCAAAAGGCCCGGTTGCTCCCACCTGCCTGCACCGTTGCATCAGAGGAAACCCTGAGATGGCGGAGGTACGGCTGGAGGCAGTGTGCAAGTCGTTTGGCCAGGAGGCGGTGATCCGAGACCTGGACCTGACCATCGCCGACGGCGAGTTCTGTGTGTTCCTGGGGCCGTCTGGCTGCGGCAAGTCGACCCTGCTCCGGTTGATAGCGGGGCTGGCGGATGTCACCTCGGGCCGCATACGCATCGGCGGGACCGACGTCACTGAGCTGCCGCCGAAAGCCCGTCAGGTGGCCATGGTGTTTCAGTCTTACGCCCTCTATCCCCATATGACCGCGTATCAGAACATGGCCTTTGGCCTGCGCTTGGGACGACGGGGGCGTCAGGAGGTCGACAGGCGGGTACGCGAGACCGCCCGCAGTCTGCATATCGAACACCTGCTGGAGCGCAGGCCAGCTGAGTTGTCCGGCGGACAGCAGCAGCGGGTGGCCATTGGCCGCGCGGTCGTCCGTGAGCCTCGGGTGTTTCTTTTCGATGAGCCACTCTCGAACCTCGATACCGACTTGCGGACCCGCATGCGCGCGGAGTTTGGCCGGCTTCACGGTCGCCTGCGCAACACCATGGTGTACGTGACCCACGACCAGACGGAGGCCATGACCCTGGCCGACCGCCTGGTGCTCTTGCGTGATGGGAACGTGGCGCAGGCCGGCCCCCCGCTGGCGCTCTATCACAACCCGGAAAGCCTGTTCGCGGCCACGTTTCTGGGCACGCCGAAGATGAATCTGATCCCCGCAACCCTGGTTGGGGCGGAGCCGGATTACGCGGTCCTCGGCCTTCCGGACGGCAGCCACCATCGCGCCGGCGTCTCAGCGGCTGCGGCCCGCGCCGGTGCGACCGTTACCCTGGGGCTACGTCCTGAAGCGATCAGATTGGGGGACCAGGGGCCGAACTCAATTGCGGGCCGGGTATCGCTGGTGGAGCATCTCGGCGACCACGCTCTGGTCCACGTGGACTGGCATCCGGCGGCAGGCGCCATCCTCACCCGTACTCAGGGCGGAGTGCCGCCCGCACCGGGTGAGCAGGTGCGGCTATCCTACGCGCCGCAAGCCTGCCACCTGTTCGACCAGGATGGCCGCGCCTTTCCCAGGCTGCCGGCGGAGCGTGGCCTGCCGCCGGGTGGTTCCGACTAGGCCCGGTCAGCGCACGGAGAGGCCTCCTCGGCGCTCAACCGCTCCCCCGGAATCTGGCGCCGGATACGTGGCCAGCTTTGTCGGGCTCGTACTCGGCCAGGCGGTTCCTGCCCGCCAGCTTCGCAGTGTAGAGCGCGCGGTCCGCCGCCCGAATCAGCTCACTGACGTCCTGGAACTCGACGGCTTCTCCGTGAGTGGCGACCCCCACCGAGGCCGTGACCACCACCGACTCCCCTTCGCCGACAGCATGGTGCGTGCGCGCGAACGCGTCCACCAGCCGGGCGCAGACCACACGCGCGCCTTCCGAGCCGCTGCCCGGCAGAACGATGACGAACTCCTCGCCGCCGTACCGGGCGATCACATCCCCGCCACGGGTGCAGCTCACCAGCAGCTGTGCGGCCGCCGCCAGAACCCCGTCCCCAGCCTGGTGTCCGTGGGCATCGTTGACACCCTTGAAGTGGTCCAGATCGGCAAAAACCACGGAGAGCGGCCATCGATGGCGTTGTGCCTGCTCGAACTCCTCGCGCAGCACTCGGTCCAGGTGGCCGCGGTTGTACAGCCCGGTCAGGGGGTCCCGCCTGCTCTGCTCCTCCAGCTGCCGCGTGCGCAGCTCCAGGCTCTCTTTGGTGGCGCTCGCGTCGGACGCCTCGCGCAGCAGCTGCAGGTTCTGCAGAACCTGCGCCTCCTTCGCCTCTTCCAGTATCGACTCCATGAGACGCGTGTCGCCGAGATCGATCTCGAACAGCGATTCGATCTCGGGCAGCTGCTCGGCGACGGCGGACAGGGCCTGCTCCACCTCTTCCGCCTCCAGGCCAAGCAGACCCTGGGCCAGCTCTTTGAGCCGCTGAAGTGCGCCGGCAGGCTCCTCGGCAATCCAGGCGTCGGCCATGTGCCCGGCAATGCAGACACAGCGCACGAAGGTCCGTAGCGGTTCGCCCTCCGCCACGGATTCCGGCTCATGACTGCCGGCCGCCGCTTTCTGAATATGGTCGGGAAGGTGCCAGAGCTCCAGCAGCCACGCGCCCACCGCGGCATGGTCAGTTCCCAGCTGCGCGTGCTCATGGGTCATGAACAGCTGGTGCGCCGAGGGCTGTTTCCGCAGCGGGGCATAGAAGTCGGCCACGGCGCTGTCCAGGGCCAGCATGCCGATGTCCTGCAGCAAGGCGCCCAGGAACAGCTCTTCTCCGGCGCTGGGCGCCAGACGCTCCGCGAGTACCCGACTGGACGCGGCCGCGATGAGGGAGCGCCGCCAGAACCACTCGTGGTCCAGGCCGGAATGACGCTGGTCCCTGAAGGCTCTGAGGAGGGAGAAGCTGAGCGCCAGCGCGAGGGTTCCGTTGATGCCCAGGAAGGTCAGCGCCTGGCGCAGGTTGTCACAGCGACGCCGCAATGCGTAGAAAGGCGAGTTGGCGATGCGCAGCACCTTCGCGACCAGCGCCGGGTCGTTGCTGATGGCGTCGGCGACCTGCCCCAGATCGGCATCCGGGTCCCGCGCCAGCTCGGTGATCCGCATGGCCACCGCCGGTAGCGTCGGCAGGTTTTTGGCCTGGGCAAGGCGTTGCTTCAGCTGCTCATCCATTCTGACATGTTCCGGGGCCCATGCACCTCATCGGGCCACTGCCGACCGCTGTCTCCCGCAAGTCGGGGCAAGGGCGAAAAACGCTCGAGGCCTATCTGGTACAGGAGCGGCACGCTCGCGAGCGGACTTTAGTCCACGGGGGGTCGTTTACGCTTCTCCATCAACGCCGTCAGCTCCTCCGCGGGGATGGGCTTGCTGAACAGATAACCCTGACACTGGTCACAGCCGCGTTGGCTCAGAAAGCTTAGCTGCATGCGGGTTTCCACACCCTCGGCCACCACTTTCAAACCCAGGTTGTGCGCCATGGCGATAATGGCCGACACGATGGCCGCGTCGTCGGCATCCTTGCCCAGGTCCATGAGGAAAGAGCGGTCGATCTTCAGCTCATCGAGAGGGAAGCGTTTCAGATAGCTCAACGACGAGTAACCGGTACCGAAGTCGTCCACCGAGAGCCTGACGCCCATGTCCTTGATCTCGTGCAGAGTGGCGATGTTCTGCTTGGCGTCCTCCATAATCATGCTCTCGGTCACCTCCACGGTAAGGTGACGCGGCTCCATGCCGCTGATGGCCAACGCGTCGCGCAGGGTCCTGCTGAGCTGGCCCTGCTGGCGAAACTGCTGGGCCGAAACGTTGACCGCCACCGGCATGATCCCCAGGCCGGCATCCTCCCACAGCTTGCTTTGCCGGCACGCCTCGTGGAACACCCAGTCACCCAGCTTGATGATAAGGCCCGTTTCTTCCGCCAGGGGGATGAACTTCACCGGCGGCAGCATACCGTGCTCGGGGTGCTGCCACCGCAGCAGCCCCTCCACGCCCCGCACACGGCCGGTCTTTACATCGACCTTCGGCTGGTAGTTAAGCAGCAGCTCGTCGTTGGCGAGCGCCCGGCGCAGATTGTTCTCCAGTGTCAGCCGCTCGGTGGACCGGGCGTTGGCGTCTTTCGCGAAGTACTGGTAGGTGTTGCCGCCCTGCTGTTTCGCGGCGCCCATGGCGATGCCCGCGTGCTTGACCAGCGTGTCGGCATTATCCCCGTCATTGGGAAATACCGCGATGCCAATGCTGGGCGTGACAAACACCTCGTGGTTTTCCAAGTCGAAGGGCTTGGCCATGAGCGCCATGATGCGCCGCGCCACGGAGGACACGCCATCTACACGCAGGATGTCCGGAAGCAGCGCCGCGAATTCATCGCCCCCGATGCGCGACAGACTGCCCAAGTGGCTGCTGGTCACAATGGGTCCCGTGGCCGTGTCGGTCACCGAGACGTGCTGCTCCAGCCGCCTCGCCACCTCCCGAAGCAGTGCGTCGCCCACATGCAGGCCCAGGGTGTCGTTGATTTTCTTGAAGCGGTCCAGACCGAACTGCAGCACCGCGATATTCTTGCCATCCAGCCTGGCGTCGCCCAGCACCGCACCGAGACGTCGCAGGAACATACCCCGGTTAGGCAGACCGGTCAGCATGTCATAGTGGGCCAAACTGTCCTGGTAGGCCTTGGCGGCGAGGGTGTTGCGCAGGCGCAGGGTGAGCTCGCTGGAATCGACCGGTTTGGCAAGCAAGTCGGCCGCGCCGAGCTCCAAGGCCCTCAACTTGGTCTCGGCCTCCGTAGAAGAAGTGAGGACGATCACCGGAACATGTTGCAGCTCCGGCTCCTCGCGCATCGATGCCAGGATGTCGAATCCAGTCACGTCCGGCATGTTCAGATCCAGAAGGAGAACGTCCGGGCGTTCCCTGGACATCACCCCCATCGCCTGAGTCGAGTC
>JASJBY010000257.1 GCA_030066245.1 Gammaproteobacteria bacterium | reverse complement strand
CGCATCCGTGATCGGTTAAGCATTCGCGGTGGGGGCCGTACCGGCACGAGCCGCCGGGACACGCCGTGAATACCTCCCTGTAGGCTCGACGGCCGCTATCCCTGCGGCCGACGGTCCCCGGCCACTCATGCCGGTACGGCCCTAGCCGAACACCAATGCCACGGGTGGCGTGCCCTGGACTTGCGAGCGGTGCAGGAATGCACCGACACGGGAGGCATGCGGCAATTCGGCGAGGCCCATGCCCCGATCGGACCCCATGCCTTCCCTATGGGAGCGAGTATACGGTATCTGTGGACGCCCGCTTAGACCAGCGGCCTTTTTTCGCGGCGCCAGTAGTAGTACAGGAACACTGCCATGATCCCGGCGAAGACATGCCAGACTGCATGCGGCTGGAACGCCGATTTGGTGGCCTCTGCCGAATCACAGAGAGAGTTTCCAGCCTGCCCTCCGATCCAGAAGAAGAAAGCCACCCCGAAGGAGAACAAGGCGAGCAGCCACCACAGGAGCGCCCAACCCCAGCCGTCGAAGTGCGCCTGTTTCTTCACCAGCAGCACCACCTCGAACAGAAGATAGACACCTACCAGGATGCCGATGAGCAGCTCCGAAGGCGCCCAATTGTGCACGGCGGCGAACACGATTATTGCTGCGGCAAAGCCGCCCAGAACAGCCACCCGTTGGGAACAGCGTGTGGAAGTGCTTAGCAAACCGTAGAGCCGAGACGACGTTCGCTCATGCGGGCTGATGTACGCGCTGTGTCTGACGGATGACACCAATGGGCAGGGCGCCAGGAAACCGAACAAGCTTCTGGTCCCTATCCGCGGACGCCCTGCTGTTCAACGGAGGCTGAGTTAAGGGCGGGCGAGGACGGATCATCTCCTCACCGGCATCGGGCATTCCCGGCGAGAATGTCGGATTGGGACGACTCCAGGACAGCTCATCTGTCCGGTGCGCAGCGGGCTTACGTTCCGCCTATGCGAGCGGAACAGGCTCAGTCCGAGCGGCGGACCGGGAAGCCGCCCCGGTCCCTTGGGTCCAAGCTCAGGGGAACGATGGAGCACATGGATAATAGCCCGTGGAGTAAGCGAGCGTTCACTTCATTGCTCACCCTGCATGGTGTGGAAGGCTGCTGCATGGCCCTTAATGACGAAATGGATCCGGGCACAATCGACACGTCTATCCAGGGAAGAGCGAGCTGCCCTCCTTCAGCGACGGTCTGAATGGGAGAAGCGCGCAAGTGCTCAATCTGGCCACGTTCTCGTGGCCGTCGAAACCTGCTGTCCAGGTGTATGGAAGCTGCACGAGGCGTGCCAGCGGGCAAGCAAGAATACACGGCGCTCAGTTCTTGACCTGTGGCGAATGCTGAAGAAGATCGCCGGCTTGCCCTATGGTCTGTCTGGTAACAGCTTCCATCTGACGGAAAGGGAAGAGGGAGCGGATTCGCGGATTGCGCGTTTAGGGCGCGTTGCGTGGACGCCAGAGACGCTGGCCTCAAAATGAGAGGAAACGTCCGATTTCTACAGAGCAAGGAGTCACGCGACGTTCTCTCGACCGCGGCCCCGCAGATTGGGAGATTCCTCGCACTATACTGACAGAGACCATAATTCCGGGAGGAGAAAGGCGAATACTTCGAAGAGCAGTTTGGTTGTTCCCGCGCGTCTAGAATAGGGCTAAGAACCCAAGATTCCGAAGCGCGTGACCAGCGCCATGGCGGGACGCTATGCCCGGCGTCGGTTTCATTGTTCTCCTCCTGGAGCCTAGCAGGTGAGACCATGAGCTTATTCTTCGAGCGGCAAGAAACGGATACCCACGTGGTCATCCGTTACAAGCCCTGGTGGATATACATTGTTCTTCTGCTCCTGGCTGCCATGTGGCTTCCCTCCCTGGTCGGCGACGAAGCGTACACCAGAAGCCCGCTGACGACCGGAATCTTCTGGTTGCTTATCGCCCTGATTGCTTGGCGGTTTGTCGAAACCCGGGGGATACGAAAGGAGATGTTTGCGGCCATGAAGATGCGGGCTGTGGAAATGAACGGCTCACACTTCAACATCAAGAACCCGTTGACGGTTCGGATCACGAAACCTGCCCCTGCAGACGAGCCGGACAATTCATAGCAGGCACCGCCTGGAATCGCGATCTCAATCGGAGGAATAAGGCGTCGCGATGAGTAAGACGCTGGCGGCGCGGGCCATTTGTGGCATGGGTTCTCGGTCTTCTCAGTTCGCCGACGACATGAACGAAGCGCCGAGCACCAGAGAGCCAATCCAGGGTCGTCAGCCTGGGAGCATATGGATAACCTGGCGGGGCCGGTGACTTTCGGCGGTATTGTTCCCTTCCTCACTTTCGCGTTTTTTCTCCAAAGCCAAGGGAGCACCGGTGGTCGCGCCGCCTCGGCGAACGTCTTGGGAAAAAGTTTTCGGTCGGCCCCAGCGGTTCCTGTTATCTCGTCGCATCGCGCGCAAACCCCTCCCTTGACCAGAGGCCAGCTTCAAGGCAACCTCTATCCGACCGCGGGTGAGTGACTGCCTTTCCTCATGTCGGCGTCGTTGGAGCGCCGCGGGCGGGTGTGCTCACCCGATGTCCTCGGCCATTTGCCAATTTGGCTCCGGCTCTCCAGGGGCCGTTGAGCCTCGACCACACCCAGGGCGCACACGTAGAAGATGATGCTCGACAGCAGGCAGTCTCGATTCTTCCTGCAGACGGTGGTGCTCACCTGCATGCTCGTGCTGCTAGGGGCGTGCACCACAATTCCGGCTGACTATTCTCCTCCACCCGGTTATGCTCTTCCGGCGCGCTCCGATACCCGACTTGCCGAGCTGGTAGTGCCGGCCGATGCCGATCCAACGAAGTCTTTCTTCCTGCCGGTAGACAGGGCCGATACGGCGCTGGACCTGCGGCTTGCTGTGACGGACATGGCCCAGGTCAGCATCGATGGTCAGTACTACCTGTGGAACGACGACGAATCGGGCAACCTGTTGTTGCATCGCCTGTTGCTTGCGGCGGACCGGGGCGTTCGGATCCGACTGCTTGTCGACGATATGGAGATCGAGGACGCTGATTGGCCGATCGCTGCGCTGAATCTGCACCCCAATATCGAGATTCGCATCTTCAACCCCTTGAACGTGCGCGGCAAATCCAAGGCGCTGCGCTACATGAACGTGGCTTTCCATTTGCAGCGGTTAAATAATCGTATGCACAACAAGATGTTCCTGGCCGACAATATCATTGGGCTGACGGGAGGGCGCAACATCGGCAACGAGTACTTCGGCCTAAACCGGAAACGAAACAACCGCGATATCGACGTGGTCGCGGTGGGACCGATTGTCTCCGATATGTCTGATAGCTTCGATATCTACTGGAACAGTCAGTATGCTTTCTCACCGGAAGTGTGGCTGAAGCGGACGCCGGAGCTGGAGGACAAGTGGGAGCTCCGAGACGACGTCGAAGAGGATGCTCAGGAGATTGTTGAGGTTACGGACAGGTTCCCACCTGACGTGCGGGACTGGAGTGCCGAGCTGCGCGCGCTGAGGGCAGAGCTCATGCCCGCGGACGCTCGGGCCGTCTATGACGACGATTTCCCACCCGTACAGATCGCCGAAGAAATTGGCGCGGTCGCCGACGAGACCCAGCAGGAGCTGATCATTGTCTCGCCCTACTTCGTCCCTGCGCTGGGAGTCTTGGAGTTGTTCCAGGAGCTGAAGGAACGAGGCGTGCGCGTGGTTGTGCTGACCAACTCCCTGGCGTCGAACAACGTTACCATTGCCAATACGGGCTACAAGAAGTTCCGGCGCCGGCTGATCGAGGCTGGTGTGGAACTGCACGAGTATCGGGCTGAGCCAAAGGACCGGACGGAGTCTGAGACAGCTCCTGTTACCGCGAAGCGCATGACGCTCCACAGGAAAGTCATCGTCTTCGATCGGCGGAAGATCTACATTGGGTCGTTGAACGTGGGCCCGAGGTCCATACTGCTCAATAGCGAGTGCGGTTTGCTGATAAACGACCCGGTGGTCACGGAAACTGTGCTGGCCGGAGTTGAGCGCGACCTTCAACCAGAGAACTCTTGGCGCGTGACTCTCGACGAGGAAGGGCGTCTACGCTGGGAATCGAGTGACCGGGTCACGTATTCCCAACCGGCCTACAGTTTCTGGCAACGCTTCAAGGATTTCCTCTACACGCCGCTTCCGGTGGAGAACCAAATCTGAGCGCGCTTCGGCGGCGACCTTTGACTTTTCGAAACATACACGGGTAGCCGACGTGGGAAGCGACGTAGGTGGCTGCAACCATGACAGACACCTTGCCCCAACTGCGTCCCTCCGGCGCTCCGGTGCTGTTACGCGGTCAATCGACTGATGTTCTATAAGACTTAATTCTTCCGTCCGCGCCCACCAGGAAGCGGGTGGTTCCAACGTGGTCGGCGGGAGCGGACGCGGAGTCATACACCACCAGTCCGATGGCGATGTAGATCTCCCTTTCACTGTCGTACTTCCGGTCCTTGTAGAGCCAGACACTGTCGCCATTGCACAATCTCTCTATCGAGTCAGGCGGCCCCTTTGCGCGGAGGAGCTCTTCAGAGGTCCGGGCGATCAACGCATGCGCCTGCGTGTCCAGGTCTTTTCTCACTTCTGCTGGCTGGGGTGAACAGCCCGCCACCAGCCAAAGGCCGATCAAAAGATTAACCGCAGCCCGCCACACTAGTCCGGTTCCCGGATTTGATTGATGAAATGCCCGGTCATTCCCTGCACTTGCAGTTCCGAGATGTGAGCAGGCGCAGGGGCGGGTGCTTTGTTGAAAAGGGCGGCATCTGATGGGTTCCGAATCACGCGACAGGTAGGTTCGACCAGAGCCAAGGTGCGGGAACGTGGATGCTCAGCAGCGCAAGGAATGCTGAATGTCCGCAAAAGAAGCCGAGTGCCTCCGACGTCGTGTCAGCGACTGCTGTTGCTGAGCCGGCTAAAGCTTTCGCAGTCTGTTGCCTTGAGCTAGTTTCCCGTCACACGTAAGCGTGAGCAGACGTTCGGGCTCTGTTGCGTATCCCGGTTGGCGTAGTCGGGGCACCTCCAGAGGTCTTCGCCCACTTTCAGATAGAGAAGCACGGCCCGTCCGTCGTGTGCCCAAGAGAAACCCGCACTCTCCAATAGCTCAGTGTCGGGACCCCATAAATCAGCGATGGTGACCCCCGGCTGGAGTTCCCAGTAGGGTTCAATGGCCTGGGCTCCCACGCAGAGAAGCAGGGCAATGATGGTAGAAGAGACTTGGTGCATGTGAACGCCTTGCAATTCGGAGCCGAGTGTGTGGCGTCAACTCGCCATGGGATGACGGTTTGGCCGCCCAATTTCAGGGCGATGGGGATCCATGTTGTCCCGTCGCCCACGGGATGGCGCCGTTACCCATTCTGTCATGGTGACCAACACGATAACACGAGTCGAAAAGATTACCTACCACACAGTGGGACGATGCCCGTGGGACGGCTTTCCGGTCAGGAAACCAGCCCGGCCGGGGCTTCGGTCGGTTGCGCCAGCCGGGGTGCCGCATATCTTGGTTCCGCAAATGCACGCGCGGCCCGCGCCCACCGGCATTGGTGCGCGGTCAATCCGGGCTAGCGGTGTGAGCGGCCGTCGAGCCTACAGGGAGGTATTCACGGCGAGTCCCGGCGGCTCGTGCCGGTACGGCACCCATCGCGAATGCTTAGCCGATCACGGATGCACACCGCGTAACCGGTGTCGGATTTCTTTACACACGGCTTTCCGGCGACAGGGACTTTTCCGGCAAGTTATTGAAAGTTGTCGAGACCTATTGCGTTTGCACAATTATTGCCTGTGCAAAGCGCTGAAGGGATTTTCAATCCAACGCTCGGTAAAGTCGAAGGCGCCTTGAAGGGAGCAGCTGCTATGGAGTGGTGGTACTTGCGCTCGCCGGAGCTAGTCAGCTTCCGCTTGGGGTT
This sequence comes from Gammaproteobacteria bacterium, assembly GCA_030066245.1. Lineage (GTDB taxonomy): Bacteria > Pseudomonadota > Gammaproteobacteria > JAABTG01 > JAABTG01 > JASJBY01. The sequence continues at coordinate 1,663 of JASJBY010000257.1, read as the reverse complement.
ACCGGCCGCGCCAATCTCAGGCCTGCCCTCCGGCCGTCTCGCCACCCACCTGGATAAGTCACCGCCAAGCGGGGGTCGCCGTTGTGCTGCGTCGCCGTCGGGGCCGGCTCTTGCCCCGCGGGCCGTTCTCAGCGCGACCCGTCCCATAGCACTGCACTCGTGCTGCATCGTAGGCGGACGGTGGAGATTCCGACGGAGCGCAGCCGGCTCGCTTTCACATACCATGAGGCGATGTCGAAGCGCCGACTGCTACAACTAATTCCACTGCGTTGCCCGGAGCGGGGCGCTCGACCAAGCAGAGAGGATACCGGAATGGCCACAAGCGACATTACGAAGCTCATCACCACGCTTCTCACGTCACCGACGGACGCTGTGGTGAACTCCGCGGCAGAGCAAAGACGCTGCTGGATAAACTGGTTGAAGGATGTTCAGCGGCTTGTGAATACCGCGACCTCGGAAGAGCAGAAGAAAGTGATTATCGCGAAGCATCTGGAGTTGGCACCTGTCTGGAAGCTTGGCGCACAGATATCCGTGGGCGTGACCATGCGCGTGGCCTCCATCAAGCGACAGGAAGCCAGTGCGTCATTGGGGCTCGGGGTCGGTTTGCTGCAGGCATCCGGGTTCTTCGGCTTCATGGCGGAGTCTACCTCGGAGAGCATCGTACAGGCACGGGCACAGTATGCGTTGACGAACGATACGCAAGTCACGCTTTCGGAGTACCTCGCGGATCTGGGAGTCACTCTGGCTAGCGGCGACGATGTGTCGACAGCGATAGAGAAGCTTGGCGCCGCGTCGACGCCCTTGCTCGAGCAAGGATAGGCGACATGGCAAAGCCATCGAGCAAATCAGGCCCACGCCAGCCGGGAGAGACATTGGACGCTCTTCTTCTGGCGCTGCAGAAGACGCTGAGCCGCGTCAACAAGGCTTCTGCAAAAGTGCCGGAGGGACAGGCACGTTCGTTGATCGTTGGAGATGTGGCGTTCAGCCTTTCCTGCAAATGTAATCTGACCAGGGGCGACAAGGTGTCACTCGATAACGACGGACTCATCACACTGAGTTTATCGGGCCATATCAACACGGATATTGGTGTGGTCCGGTTAGAGGAGGATGCAGATGCCACCCCCAACCAGGAGCAGGCGTAGACTGAGGCGACCTACGCCAGATGGCAACAGGACCAGCCGTGACGCGCTGACCATAGGAGAGGTGTTCGAGACGGCGATAGCTGATGTGCTGGAGATGCGCAGCACGCTCGGCTACACCGGTGTCGTGGATATCGGCGTGACCTTCAAGTCCGTCTCAGTGGATCGTGACGGATTCGTATCCGTTCTGATCGGTGGTAATGACAGTCAGGAAACCACCACTCAGATTCAACTGGCAACGAGAGTGCATCTCGATGACGACGCGAAGTAGGCAGGGTCGGACGCCGGCGCGGCCCGCACACGCCGGAAATTTCTGGGAAGCTTGCAGTGGCGCCTCCCGGGGTGCATCATTTCTCGCGTCCGGTTGCGTAGATTCGCACAGGGAATGACTATGCGGCCGGGCTTGGGCGCAGAGCGAGAACGGGGGGCTAGGCAGGGAGCTTGACGATGCGCTTGGGAATGTGGCTACAGGGTTTTCTTGTCCTGCTGCTCGTGTTTGTCTCGGCGGACCTGATGGCGGGCGA
>JASJBY010000256.1 GCA_030066245.1 Gammaproteobacteria bacterium | reverse complement strand
CTGGCCCCGCAGGGGTGGAGGGCAGGATGCCCGCAGTAATCCCGGCAAGAAATCCGGGCTAGGGTCATCTACCGGAGCAACACATGCCCTGCAGGCTGGATTCGCAACTTGTTTATGATGCCCGCAACCGGACCGGGAAGCGAGACGTCTCCCGCGGGCCACCGACGTCACGAGGGCCCTTCAGCCCCCAGCACCCAATCCCGCCATTCGTCGTAAAGGGCGTGGTCCAGACTAGCCAGGGCCGAGCGCGCTTCGTTGCCGAGGGCAACGACCGTGGCACCCTCCAGGGTGCAAGAACGACCGCCTGCCTCCGCCAGTATCAGTTGGCCGGCTGCGTAGTCCCACAGGCGCTGACGGCCGTGGAGATATACGTGGAAGCGTCCGGCCGCGACCCAGCACCAGTCGAGGGCCACGGAGCCGAGGCTGCGTTGCGAAGCGTAGGGGGGTTGCACCGTGAAGCGTGTGGCGAGCTCGGTCGGTAATCGTTTGAAGTCCACTGCGGCGATGGCGCGTTTCAACTGCAGCGACTCCTCGGGCTGTTGCAGCGGCGCTCCGTTGAGCCAGGCACCGCTGCCCTTGCGGGCAGAGAAACACTCGCCCCGGTTCGGGTCGTAGACGATCCCCAGGACAATCTCGCCGTCCACAAGCAAGGCCAGGGATACCGAGAAGAATGGGATCCCGGCGGCGAAATTGCTGGTGCCGTCCAGCGGATCCAGGATCCATAGTCCCGGTCCGGGTTGCGCTAACAAAGCGGCTTGTTGCTCGGAGCTCATTTCCTCGCCCAGCAGCCGGTAGGCGGGCCAGGTTTCCGCCAGTGTCTCCCGCATGCGTTCCTGCATGCCCCTGTCCGCGACCGTGACCACGCTGCCATCGCTCTTCAGCTCGCGCTTCACCGCCGCGAATCGGGGTAGCAACTCTTCACGTGCCGCTTCCCGGACGGCAGCCGCGAGGTCGTTTAGGTTGGGCAGCATATCGGAATTTCCCCAGGTAGCTGAAGGGACAATGATAGCGCGACGGCCGGGGCCCTCTCACGGGTTTCCTCTTACACCTCCGGGCCGGCACGGCGTATGGAAAAGTCCGGAAACAGCGCGCCGAGGTCTCGCTCGAGGGCCGGGTCAAGGCTGGAACCGGGCTGTGCCGGGCGCAGCGTGGCGTCGAGACAGTGGGCGGGCACGCACTCCTGAAGGGCGTATTTCTTAACGCCCATGGCGGCGAGCGCGCGCGCCAGGGCACGAAGCCTGCCGCCGTTTAACAGGTCGGGATGCACGGTGGTGCGAAACTCGTGGTCCACGCCGCTGCGCAGGAGCAACCGAGCGCTTTCCATCACCCGGCGGCCACTCGAGTGCACGCCGGTCAGGGCGGAGTAATCATCGGGGCAAGTCTTGATGTCGAAGCCCACCCAGTCAACCAGGGATAGCACCGCTTGTAATCGCCGCGGATACGGGCCGGCCGTATGCAGCCCGACCTGGTAGCCCAATGACTTTACGCCCCGAATGGCGGCGGGAAGAGCGCTCTGCAGGGTGGGCTCGCCACCGCTGAACACGACGCCATCCAGCAAGCTGGCGCGGCGTCGGAGGAATACGAGCAGACTGCCCCAGTTCAGGGGGTCTTGCGCCGAGCGCGGCAGCAAGTGAGCGTTCTGGCAGTAGCGACAACGCCAGGGACAGCCCTGGCAGAACACGACAGCTGCCAGACGGCCCGGGAAGTCGATGGTCGTAAGCGGTGTGAAGCCTCCGACCACCAGCGTTCGGCTGAGCATGGGGGAATCTTCGGGCGCTAACGGGCGCAGCACATGCTCAGGCGCGCCCCCTTGCGTTTGTTCATGAAATGACCTGGACATTTCTATGGGGTCGCTTCTAGACTAATGCGATATCACCACACAACGACAAAAGCCAGAGGAGAATGCCATGCGCACCCTTACCCGTGCAGCGCTCTCATTGTTGCTGTTAGGCGTTAGCATCAGCGACCATGCCAACGCGTCCCGACTCGGTCCCCAGGCTGTAATCGAAGACTCGGCCGCATCGCTCCTGCGTGCTTTCGACGAGGGCACCATCCAGACGGCGGATCCGGTGCAACTCCAAGCCATCGTTGGCCAGCTACTGGATGAGCACGTGGACTTCCCGTCCGTGTCGAGACTGGTACTGGGCAAACACTGGCAAACGGCCTCGAGCCCGCAGCGCCAGCAGTTCATGACGGAGTTTCGGGCGTTGCTCGTTAGGACCTATTCGAAAATGCTCACCCAGTCCCAACGACCCCGCCTGCGAGTGCTTGGCGAAGCGGTCGGCCGAAAAGGACGCCTGGCGCGGGTTCGTGCCGAGCTGGATTTCAACGACGGCAGCCCGCCTCTGGCCGTCGCCTACCGGATGCGCCAGACCAATGTAGGCTGGAAGATCATCGACGTGAACATCAGCGGCTTCAGCTTGGTCACCAACTATCGCAGCTTCTTTCGACGCGAGCTTCGCAGCAAAGAGCTCCCGCAGGTGATCGACCGTCTCAGCGCCTTCAATCGCGAGCAGAACGGCGCGCCGCTGGAGCGGGCCGGGTAGAGCATGGCGGAGCGGCCGCGGCGCCATCGCCTACTGCCGGGTGGTACGGCGGCCTGACCGCGTTTCCTCGAAGCAGCGCCGCTCCGAGTGCTCGGATTGCTTGCCCGGGTTGAACGCAGAGACAGGACGGTGGTACCCCATGACGCGGGTCCATACTTCGCAACGGGTGCGGTCCGCCTCGTTAAGCGGCGTAACGGCAACGGCGTTTGGCTTGTGCATCGGCGTTTCACTCCTTGGTAGCTGAACCTCAATGGCTGCTTGGTTGGTGTCGCTGTACATCGTCGCTTTCCAGCCGCAGGGTTTCTTCGGGCGGCAGCGCGTGATTGCTGCCCGGAGCCTGTTTGCCCGCCAGCAGCTCCTGGTCGCAGCGGGGGCAGAAGGGGTGCGCACCGCTCAGGTAACCGTGTTTGGGACAAATGGAAAAGGTCGGTGTGACGGTGATGTACGGGAGTCGAAAATTTTCCAGAGCACGCCGCACGAGACGCCTGCACGCCTCGGCACTCGAGATGCGTTCAGACATGTAAAGGTGCAGCACGGTGCCGCCCGTGTACTTGCTCTGCAGCTCTTCCTGACGCTCCAGGGCTTCGAACGGGTCGTCGGTGAAACCAACCGGAAGCTGCGACGAGTTGGTGTAGTACGGCTTGTCCCCGGTTCCGGCCTGGAATATCCCGGGAAAACGCTTTCGGTCTTCTTTCGCGAAGCGGTAGGTCGTCCCCTCTGCCGGCGTGGCTTCCAGGTTGTACATGTGGCCGGTTTCCTGCTGGAAACGGACCATCCGGCTGCGTATATGGTCCAGGAAATGGCATGCGAAACGGTGGCCGGCCCGGGTCGCGATGTCCTCGGCGTCTGCGGTGAAGTTGCGGATCATCTCGTGAACCCCATTGACGCCGATGGTGGAGAAGTGATTCCGCAACGTGCCCAAGTAGCGTCTGGTGTACGGGAACAGGCCCGCGTCCATGTGGCGCTGTATGACCTTGCGTTTAATCTCCAGACTGCTGCGCGCGATGTCGAGCAGCCGGTCGAGCTGTGTGAACAAGCGCTGCTCGTCCCCCCGGCAGGTGTAGCCCAGGCGCGCGCAATTGATGGTGACGACCCCCAGGGAACCGGTCTGCTCTGCTGATCCGAACAGGCCGTTGCCGCGCTTCAGCAGCTCCCGCAGGTCCAGCTGCAGGCGACAGCACATGGAACGCACCATATGCGGCGAGAGTTCGGAGTTGACGAAATTCTGGAAGTAGGGCAGGCCATATTTCGCAGTCATTCCGAACAGCAACTCGGAGTTGGCGCTGTTCCAAGGGAAGTCCCGGGTGATGTTGTAGGTGGGGATGGGGAAAGTGAAGATGCGGCCTTTCACATCGCCCTCCGTCATCACTTCCATGTATGCCCGATTGAGCATGTCCATCTCCGCCTGCAGCTCGCCGTAGGTGAACGGCATTTCCCTGCCCGCGATGGTCGGCACCTGGTCCCGCAGGTCTTCAGGGCATACCCAGTCAAAAGTCAGGTTAGTGAAAGGAGTTTGTGTTCCCCAGCGAGAGGGCACGTTCAGGTTGTAGATCAGCTCCTGGATGCATTGCTTGACCTCGGCGTAGGAGAGGCGATCGTTGCGGACCAGCGGTGCCAGGTATGTGTCAAAGGAGCTGAATGCCTGGGCGCCGGCCCATTCGTTCTGAAGGGTCCCCAGGAAGTTGACCATTTGCCCCACGGCGCTGGAAAGGTGCCTCGGTGGGGCAGCCTCCACTTTGCCTGGTACGCCATTGAGCCCCTCGTGTAGCAAGGTGCGCAGCGACCAGCCGGCACAATAGCCTGCCAGCATGTCCAGGTCGTGGATGTGAATGTCCCCCTGCCGATGTGCCTCGCCTATCTCGGGTGGGTAGACATGGCTGAGCCAGTAGTTGGCGATGACCTTGCCGGAAGTGTTGAGGATGAGCCCGCCGAGCGAGTAACCCTGATTCGCGTTGGCGTTCACTCGCCAGTCTGCCTTCTCCAGATACTCGTTAACCGAGCTGGAGACATCGACCAGCGTGCGCCGATCCTGGCGCAGCTGTTTATGTTGCTCGCGGTAGACAATGTAGCGACGCGCCGTATCCAGGTGATTGGCCGAGATGAGCACCTGCTCGACCACGTCCTGGATTCGCTCGATGGCCGGCGCTTGCCCCTGCCGGTAACGGTAGCTCAGCACCTTGACGACCTGCGCCGTAAGCAGGCGGGCCTCGTCGGGACCAAATTCACCGCTGGCCTGTCCGGCCCGCTGCAACGCATACCGAATCTTGCCCTGGTCGAACGGGACTCGCGAGCCGTCACGCTTGACGACCTGGCGTGGCAGCTTCACGGTTTCGGCCGAGGATTTGGGTAGCATGCGTCACTCCTCCCTGGTTGTGCCTGCTTCCGACTTGTCACGGATACACCCTAGATATGGGGTAACCACTAAGGAACTAATACTAGATGTTGGATGGTACGGGGGACAAGCCCGTTCTTTGATCCAGATCACGGGAATGCGCACTCGCGCAGAGCGGTGGGCGCGCCGTGCTTTCCGGGCGGTAGCGGCCACGTCGGGCACGACGTGTCTCGTGCGCCGGGATTGTCGCGGGGGGATCAGGACCGACCGGCGGGCGTGGCGGTCTCTTGCGCGGCGCTTCGTGGGTTGAGGAACTCGGTAAACTCGTCGGCTGGCATGGGCGCCGCGAACAGAATTCCCTGCGCCTTATCGCAGCCATGGCTGAGGAGAAAGTCCCGCTGGGATTCCGTTTCCACCCCCTCGGCTATGGTCTCCAACTCGAGGCTGTGGGCGAACTCGATCATCGCGGTGACCACCGGGTGGCTGGTGGGCTGAGTGTCCAGATCCGCCACGAAGCTCTGGTGGATCTTCAGGGTGTCCACGTCGAAGCGCTTCAGGTTGGCGATGGATGAGTAGCCGGTGCCGAAGTCGTCGATGGCAATGCGCACCCCGATCTGGCGCAAGGTTTCCAGCACCCGCCGGCTGTGGTCCACATCGGTCATCAGCGCGGACTCGGAGATATCCACTTCCACCGTTCCGTCCCCCAGCCGGCAGACGTCGACCTTGCTCAGAATGGCGTCGGTGGTCTCGGGGCGACGGAACTGGACCGCACCCAGATTGATGGCGATGCGTTGCCAGGTGGGGCACACCGCTTTCCACAGGAAAAAACGCTGACAGACCTGCTCCAGCACCCATTCTCCGATCGGCGCCATCACGCCCGTGTCCTCGGCAATGTGCAGGAACCGGTTCGGCAGGAGCAGCCCATGTTCCGGATGCTCCCAGCGCAGCAAAGCTTCGGCGCCCACCACCTGGCGGGTGCGCAGGTCGACAATCGGTTGATAGTAGAGACGCAGCTGGTCTTGTTCCAGCGCTTGCCGCAGGCCGGCCTCCACCAGCACCCGGTGATGAATGACCGTGTTCATCTCCTCGGAGTAGAACTGGTAGTTGTCACGGCCGGCGTTCTTGGCATGGTACATGGCGGTGTCCGCGGTACGCAGCAGTTCGTCGACACTGTTGCCGTCCTGGGGATACAGAGCGATGCCAACGCTGCTTGTGACATGAATCTCGTTGGCGCCCAGGGTCACGGGTTCGCGGAAGGCGGAGACAATCTTCTCGGCCACAGTGCTGGCGCTGCCGATGGCCTCGGAGCGGCTGGGCTGATACGGCAGCAAAACCGTGAACTCGTCGCCGCCGATGCGTGCAATGGTGTCCTCCTCGCGCATCAGGCGGCGCAGACGCTCGGCCATGATCTCCAGCAGTGCATCACCGAGGGGGTGTCCCAGGGAGTCATTGATGGCCTTGAATCCATCCAGGTCCAGAAACATAAGCACCGCCCACTGATTGCGTCGACTGGCATGGGCGAGCACCTGACCTACCCGGTCGAAGAACAGAATGCGGTTCGGCAGCCGCGTCAGGGGATCGAAGTGTGCCAGGTAGCCCAGAGCGTCGTTCTGCTCCCGGGCAGCACGGGTCGCCTGCTTCGCTGCGAGAAAATCTCTCCGTCGCTGTTGCTCGAAGCGGTATACGAGCGCCGCGCTCACTGCCGCGAGCACCATCATCAGCACCACCAGAGCTGTGACCCTGTCTCGATACTGCGCCCGCTCGGCCTGGCGGGCCTGGCGCAGCTGGGTTTCCAGCTTGTCAGCCTGCTGCCCGAACTGCTGGAGCACGCGACTGGCCTGCTCCGCAACCGGCCTGTCTTGGCCCTGATCGGGCAACGTGCTGAGGCGTTGCCGCGCGCTTTGGCGCAGGGCAATCAAGCGGTCGCGCACGGCATCCAGCTGGTGCCGGACTGCAGGGTCCTTCACGGGCGCTGCTCCCACATGCTCCGCCTTGGGGCCCTGCAGGAGGGTCTCCACATGCCGGTCCGCTTGGTCGAAGTGGTGGCTTACGGACGGCGGCCCGCTGTCCCGATGGCCGGCCAGAAACCTCTCGAGCGCAAGCTGGCCCCGGGTGGTCTCGACCTTGAGCTGGCCGGCGACCCGGAGCCAGTGGCCGTACTCGGCGGCGCGCCTGGTGTCGGCGGCCGCCAGCAGGAGCAGGGCAATCGCGATTGCCGCGCTGGTGGCCGCCGCGAGAATCAACTGCCACATGCCTGACGGGGACGGCTTCTCGGACTGCCCGGCTCCCGGGACGACGGAAACAGTTGGCGCGGCTGACGCGCAACTTTCGGCATCGGTGTTGTCGGGGGGATTCACAGTCGTCGCGTTGCGGACGGCATGGGCCACCGGTCTCTGGTGAATACCCTAGAGTTTCGGCCGCGGCCGTGATCTGTTTAGGCTGGTTACGACTCGAAGGCAGGGCACTCGCCCGCTCTGGTGCGCGGGAGTAGGGGCTCCCAATCGAGCGTCAGAGGTGTTGCCGGGCGGTCACGGGGCCCGATGTCCAGGCTTTGAGAGCGCGTTGGCTCGGTTTGCGCCCTTTAGCCCGGATTTCTCACCAGGCGGACCTCGGAGCGCAGATTATGTTGGCACACTCAACACATTGGCTTCACCGAGCCGATCTTCCTGATAAACAATCCGTCCTATTCGGTTCTTGGCCCACTCTGGCTTTGCATCTTGACCGGTCCCCCTTGAG
>JASJBY010000255.1 GCA_030066245.1 Gammaproteobacteria bacterium | reverse complement strand
TGCGCACCCACCCCGGTGAGGTAATGCTCCAGCCGGTCCTCGGTGATGCCGGCCCGACGAATGGCAAGCTTCAGGTTTACCAGGGTGATGAGTCCGCTCAGGTTGCCGGCATACCGGCCGATGTCCGGCCGCGCGACCGAAACGAGTGCCCCCCCCACCGGGTTCCTTATCCACTCGAGCCAGTCGGGGCTGCAATCCGTAATCGTTCCCGACAAGCCCAGGGCCGACGGCTCAGGGTGCATGGACTCCGTCGCTGCGCCCAAGCCTTCCCAGCAGCGGTATGCCCTGTTGGTGCTTCGGTTGGGCTTGTAGAGTGGCCGCAGGGCGGTAGCGCCAAGCCAAACGGGCAGACCAAGCTGTTCATAGGTCTCGGTTCTGGTCTCCAGCATCAGTAGCGCGGAGGCGCCGAAGCGAAACTCTGAACGCAGGGCCAGTGTTAGGGTGGCCTCGCGGTCGTTCAACGGGGCGAGCGCTGGGAAGCTACTAAGCGGCGCCCGGTGCGTGTCCATGAACGCGGCAACCACGTGCAGAGCTTCCGCCACCATGTCTGTGACCACCATCTTGATGAGTAGATCGTCGGCCTGGGCCAGTAGACGTCTCAGGAACTCCAGGTCGCCGAGCACGGCAGCTACCGTTTCTTTCCCTCTGGCCGAGTGTGTCGCCACCTGCAAGCCCAGCCAGAGGCGATGTGTCTTCCGCAGGGTTTCGAAGTCCGGTAACGGCATGTTCACGTGCGGACGGAGCTCCATGCGGTAGGCTGGGAAAGTCACCAGATTGCGATAGCGCTGTAGGAGCGTCGAGTGCCCTCGTGCAAGCACTTGGAGTGTGTCGCGCCGAGCCCGGAGTGTGCTCAGACAGCCATCGACTTTCGGGCTGCAAAGGACGCCAGCGTGATCCTGGACGGTGAGCTCCGACTTCACCCAGGCGTTGCGCAGCCGACCAGAAAATGCGGTTCCGTCGCCGTGCGGGGCCGCGGCCAGCAGCGCGTTGACACGCGTTACAGCGGCATAGCCTTCTTGGGCCGGGTTTTTACCTTTGGCCACCGCGAAGCCGGAAACGGCGTTGAAAAGGTTGACCTCGGGCGGCAGCCGCCGCGGGAGCTGTAAGGCACTCTGCACATCGGGACTGAGGGCCTCGTCGGTCCAGATGTGCTTGGCGAGGAGTCCAACACCGCATGCGAGCAGGAGCCACGCCAGCAACGTAGCCCAGTAGCGATGTCCCGTGGCCGGGCCGATCCCGCGTGCCATCTCCACCTCCGGTCGGTTCAAGACTTGAGCGACATTTTCGCGCGTTGCTTCAGCGGATCCGTGGCAGCGGCCCATGGCGGGCGAGGCGGCAGGCGCTCGCGGTTCGGTGACGGGAGCGGAGGCAGAGCCTGCCTGACGGCATTCGGCAAGCTGCTCGAACAGGCACTCAAGAATTCGAAAAAATCGCTCATTCAAACAGCATAAATCGAATTTTTTGAATGGTTGCTTGCACCGATTACTACGTTGTGAAGGGAAAAAAAGCGATGAACGTCCTATGTCTGGCATTGTCTTCACGACGAGACCGGCTTTCCAGGCAACACGCCAGCTATGTATGCGCCGGCACCGGAGGGGGTTCAGCAGCTCACCTCGCACTGGGAGTAACGTGGCCAACGTACGGGGCAGGCGACTGAGTTTTGTGCGAGCTCGACTATGTTGTGTTTGCGAGTTTTAGGCAGAGGAGAATCGAAATATGATTGATGCGAAGCGTTTGGTGGACCAGCTCGTTGGCAGCGGGGTCGCAGGCGGCTTTGCCGGCGGACTCGCCGGCGGCGCCCTGGCCAATGCCCTGTCCGGTAAAAAGGCGAAGAAAGTCGCCGGCTCGGCGTTGCAGCTCGGTGGTATGGCGTTGGTGGGCGGCCTGGCTTACAAAGCATGGCAAAGCTATAAGCAGGGATCGGGGACCACGAACCTGACTGGCGTCGAATCCCCACCCGCAGGTAGTGCCTTTCTGCCCGCGAGCACCGACGAGACCACGGCGAATGAGCTGAGCCTGTTGCTCGCCCGAGCCATGATTGCGGCCGCCAAGGCGGATGGGCAGATCGACACCCAAGAGAGCCAGGCGGTGCTGAATCAAATCAACCAGCTGGACATGCCGGCGGAGGACAAGGCGTTCCTGTTCGAGGAGTACGGGCGTCCCCTGGACATACGCAGCCTGACTGCGGCCGTCGATACGCCGGAGCATGCAGCCGAGGTTTACGCGGCCTCTGTGTTGATGCTCGATTCGCCCTCGCCGCCCGAGCGGATATACTTGGACACCCTGGCGCGGGAACTCCGGTTGGACGCGGGCCTAACCAACGAGATCCATGCGACGGTGCAGGCGAACCGCGCTGCGGCGTAACAGATACCGCGCGTCGCCGAAAGCGTACGAAGGACTTATGGAACATCTGCCGCGCCAGGGAGGGCGCGGCGCACCTCGGTCGAGCCGCTCGACGAATCGGGCTGCGCCATCGGAGTCTTGCAAAGCATGCAAACCCATTCGGAAAGGGGAGCGAGCCGCCCTGTAACAGACAGCGATAGGCCGTGGGCGCCTGCCAAGGTCCGATCCAAACCCACCGCTCTGTCTGTCCCGCCCGCAAGCGAAGACCGCTGCCTGTAAGAACCGCCGCGGCTACTCGGTCTACCTCTACTATGCAACCTAAAAGTCTTGCCTGAAGCCACGGGTCATAACGGCGTGGTGCTGTGGCTTGCTCCTCCTGAGAACAGACTGCGGCAAAGCCGTGGTGAAAGCGGGCCAACAGAAGCCGCTGATTGCTGACGGCGGGTTCGCGGGTGTTGAGGTCCTGTGCCCGGCAATCGGGACTGAACCGGGGCTTTCCTTTCCGGGCCGTTGATAACTCGAAAAGCGCGAAATGGAGATCAGCATGGAGCTAACAGACCGAACACGTCCGGCGGTGACCGGGTGACGAGGACAGGCCAGGTGCTCCTTTATGCCACGCTGACTCTGGTCGCCGTGGTGTGGTCGGGGCGAGCGCCGATGGCTCAGGATCGGTTGTCGGAGTCGTCGCAGGCCGACCTGATAGATTATGCGAAGGCGCTTTTCTCACCCTCCACCGAACGCAGGCGGCAGGCGTTACAGTGGATGCGGGACCGCAACCAGAGTGATGTGGTAGCGCCGCTTGTCATGGCCTTACGCTATGCCCACGGGGATCGCGAAGAGGTTGCCGCCGTGCTCAACGACATCACCGGCGAGACGCACGGCAAGGACTGGTTCAAATGGATGCTCTGGCAGCAGTCCCATCCGGAGACCACGCCATTCGACGGCTTTGACCGATTCCAGTCCGACCTCTACGCCCGCATCGATCCCGAGTTCCGCAGCTTTCTCTACCCGGGCGTCAAACATGAGATTCGCCTCGAGGAAATCACCTGGGGCGGTGTCGTCAAGGATGGCATACCGGCCCTGACCAACCCGCAGCTCATCCCGGCCCGGGAGGCGAGATATGTCAGCGACGACGAGCCTGTGTTCGGCATCGAGATCAACGGAGATGCGCGCGCTTATCCCTACCGGATCATGGACTGGCACGAGATGTTCAACGATGTCGTCGGGGGAGTACCCGTCTCGCTGGCCTACTGCACGCTTTGCGGCGCGGGCATCCTGTTCGACACGCGGGTCGAGGGGCGCGACGAGCCCTTCGTGTTCGGCTCCTCCGGTTTTCTATATCGGTCCAACAAGCTCATGTACGACCAGCAGACGCAGTCGCTCTGGAATCAGTTCACCGGGCGCCCCGTCGTTGGCAAGCTGACGGGCGCGGACATTCAGCTACAGGTGCTTCCCGTCGCCACGACAGCCTGGGCTGATTGGCGCTCGCGACACCCCGACACCACTGTGCTTTCACTGGACACGGGGCACAGCCGGGACTACTCCCCTGGCCGTCCTTACGGCCGTTACTTTGCCAGTGGCGAGCTCATGTTCCCGGCACTCACGCCGGACGAACGCCTGCGCCCCAAGGACCAGGTCTTCGGGCTGCGGATAACCGGTGCCGAGAAGGCCTGGCCATTGTCTGCGTTTGCGGGTGGTCGGGTCATCAATGACCGCATCGGCATCGTCGCCATCGTGCTGGTGGGCGACGAGGACAGTCGTACCGTCCGTGCGTACCGCTCGGGAGGCCGCCGATTCGAGAAGCTCGGTCAGTCCCTGGAGCGGATCGCCGCGGCTGATGAAACCTGGGTCGTCACGGAGAAGGCTCTCGTGGGCCCGAAAGGGGTGACCTTGTCCCGGCTGCCGGGTCACCTCGCCTACTGGTTTGCCTGGAGCGGCTACTTCTCCGACGCGGACTTGTTCGATTGACGTCTCGGCGCGTGAGCATCCCGAAGGGACGCTTAAGCTGGTCCGAAACCGGCTCCTGCTGTGGCCTTGACGTGCGCGCGGTGCAGGAACGCACCGCGCCGAAACCCCTGTCAAGACCTGACGGAGCCGGGCCCCGGTCGGACCGGTGACCACTGGCTCTCGTTGCCAGTGACCGGTATTTCGGAACGCCCACATGGGATGAAGTCTTCACCGGCAGCGGTTAATGTTGTTCAATAATCTGCGTCATAGGCAGCGTCAAGTCCGCGCCACCATGGCCGTCCTCGTCATGACGTTTACAGCTCAGGTGGCTGCCGAGTCGACCTCCGGGCGGGAGTTGCCGAGCTATGCGGACAGTCCGGCCGCGTTCCAGGCCGAACGACATCGAAACATTTAGCTGCGTGGCGTCATGATGGAAAGAGCGATGCCGGAATCCTCACCTTATTTCAGCGCATGATGAGCCGTCTGCAGAGTGCCGCGCGCTGCACCGAGGTTCTAGCTTAGGAGACGTCAAGAACCCGATGATGAGAGGAGCACTGTTCCTGATCTGTGCACTGCTACAGCAAGGCGCTCTGGCGTCCGTCGTCTCGAACCATGTTTGCTGGCGCACTGGAATGGCTGGAATGAGCTTCGGCCAGACCATCGATGAAAACAGACATGAGCTGCACGAGCAGGTTCCGTCCGGGGCGACTTACTATCTTTACGAACCCGATCGGGCGATTCAGCCATTTGAACGTTTGATCGTTGGACTGACTCCATTGGGCCGCCAGGTCTTTTCGGTCCGATTAGAGATGCATGGGGACAAGGAAACACTGAAAGCCATCATCGAACAGACCAAATCCGCCATCGGCGAAAGTCACGCTGGCGCGAAGTGGGAAGTTATCGGCAACCATCATTACGGGAGAGACGTTGACGGTGTCGATATGGGGCTTTACGTGATCGGCGACTACGTGCAGGGCAGGCCAACATTCCTGCTGACCTACGAATGTGACAGCCTGACATATCGCAAGATGGTGATTGAAGAGCGACGTTGAGGAAAGCGGTTTCCCTAGGGCCGTAGCGGCATGAGGGGCCGGATGCGTATTGGCGGTGCTCGTTCCGTTGCGGTCAGTTCAAGGGAGATCCGAAGGGCGGCAAATTCTCCCTGCGGCGCTCGCAACTACGCCGCTACGCCTGCACTCCGGCCGGATCAGCCGGCCGCGTATTTCGAATCAGCTAGCCTCTGGACAAGAGGTCGCGAAGCGCCGGCTCAAGCTCGGCAAACCGGAACTCGTAGCCGAGCGATTGCAACCGCTTCGGAAAAGCACGTTGACCTTCTAGCACGAGGTCAGCAACCTCGCCAAGCAGCATGTGCAACACAAAAGCTGGCACCGGCAGGAGGGACGGGCGATGCATGACTCGCCCCAGAGTATTGCCGAACTCGCGATTGGTGACGGGACTGGGAGCGCACAAATTGAATGCACCCTGGGCAGTCGACTGCTCGATCAGGAACCGAATCGCGTTCACCTCGTCGTCAATGTGGATCCAGGGCATGAACTGCCGACCGCTGCCTGCGGGACCGCCCACATACATCTGGTAGGGAAGCAGCAGCTTGGGGAGCGCACCCCCGCTGGTGCTCAGAACCGCGCCAGTGCGGATGACGACTCGCCGCACACCCTTGTCTTCGACAGGCCGTGTCGAGGCTTCCCAGTCCACTGCCAGCGTCGCCAGAAAGTCGGTCCCGGCCGGCGCTTCTTCGTCTATGGGCTCATCGTCTGAGGTTCCGTAATAGCCGATGCCCGAGGCCTGAACCAGAACGGCGGGTGGCTTGGTCGCATCAGCGATTGCCTGAGCCAGCGCCAGCCCGGCGCCGATCCGACTCTGTCGAATCACTTCCTTGCGCGACACCGTCCAGCGACCGGGCAGCGGGCCCTGGCCTGCGATGTTCTCACCGGCCAGGTTGACGACGGCATCGACCTCATTGACCAAATGACCCCAATCTTCTGAGGTCTTTCCGTCCCAAAGTTGGGCGACGGCGCCTTCGCTCAAGCGTGGATTGCGCTGGCGGGTCAGAATCGTCACGCCATGTCCATCGGCCAGCAGCGCCTTGGCCAGCGCGGTGCCGATGAGACCGGTGCCGCCAGTTATGAGTACATGCATCGCCTGATTTTCCTTTTTCCTGGGTTACAGTCTCGGCCAAGTGCTGCGCGGGACGGGCAACCACCGAGTGAACCGATGATAAACTCGTTGGCGGGCACCGCCGAGCGTGAAGCCGGGCACGGCATCCGTATTCGGTTAAGCATTCGCGTTGAGGGGCGTACCGGCACGAGCCGCCGGGACAGGCCGTGAATACCGCCCTGTAGGCTTGACGGCCGTTACCCCTGCGGCCGCCGGTCCCGGCCACTCATGCCGGTACGGCCCTGAGCTTTAAATGTACCTCTGGAACTGTTCCACTCGGCGGCATTGGGCAGTAGCCTACCCGTTTCGTTCAGAGAGGTCGAGATGATGCCTTAGGACAAGTTCGGGAGGCTCTGGCTCATATGTTCTCCCGATGCGTGAGCGTTAGCGCCTGCCCGTAGGTCTTAGCCAAAGAAGTGCAAGTTCAACGGCTGCATCTGAGGCATTCGCCGACCGTCAGTCTGGTTGCTCAGCCGCACTGAAATGGTGCGGCGCAGCAAGGCGCCACGAAGAATCACTCGTCCAACGCTTGTTGTCGCTAACTTTATTTCACCGGGAAAATCTCATTCGGATTCACCCGGAAGTAGGGCGTGGCTCGCCGGATTCCAACACCAGCGAGTTCGTCCGATGTCGGGAGAGACCTGTGGACTTGTGGACAACATCCCTGTTGTCCACAGGGCCCACAGGCGCAAGCTATGGATATGTGGACATCATCCCTGATGACCACATACCCACAGCCCAACAATCGTAGGAATACCCGACCACATTCCTCCACCTTCCCAACCTCTTCACCGGTGGAATAATGCGCCAAGAATCTGCCGGTATTTTGCAAATCACTGTTGGAAGCAACACTACTAAGGCAGTAGGTAGGCTCACAGCTTCCCAACCTGATAGCTTTTCTCCAGCCCGTTTGTACCGTCGCTTGCCCCCCCAGAGCGGACATTGCCCTGCCTCACGCGAAGGTCCACGATGGGTCCGAAAAGCCCGGGTCCTCTCCAACCCCAACGGTCCGCTTTCAGTATCTCCGGTCACTACCGAGCGGGCCTCCGGACGACTACCCAGCAGCAATCACCCAACCGTGGGGCCGCAATATCAAGATTACGGAAGCCCGGTCCCTATTTTCGCCAATCGCAGTCCATAACGGTGGCTTGTGAG
>JASJBY010000254.1 GCA_030066245.1 Gammaproteobacteria bacterium | reverse complement strand
CGGTCAAGATGCAAAGCCAGAGTGGGCCAAGAGCCGAATAGGACAGGCTGTTCACAAGGAAGACCGGCTCGGTGAAGCCAATGTGCTGAGTTTGCCAACATAATCTGCGACCCGAGGTCCGCCTGGTGAGAAGTCCGGGTTAGGGAGAGGGGGGATTCAAACCAAGCCCTGTTCCTCAAAGAAGAGGCAGATTCCGGACGGACATCAACCGGTGCGTCAGTCATGGCCCGTCGCCCTGTTCAAGCATTCATCTGGCTAGACAACACCCGGAAGCCTGAATGTCCCTGTTCAGTCTCCCATCTTGCGCATTGGTGTTCGGTACGGCCCCCACCGCGAATACTTAACCGGATGCCATCTTGCGGGCCATCGTTCTCGCCGGGCTTTGGGTTCGTTGGGCTGACGCGACTCTTCTGTTGTCTGCTCGTGGTCCTCATGGACGGTTGCGCGCCTACCTTGAAAAACGAACGGTAGGCAAAAAGCCAACTCGACCGGAAGGCCGCGAACTGAAACAACGAGGGCTCAGCCGGATGCGTTGCATGGATTGCGCAGGTGTCTCCACGCGCGTTATCACCCGTTGATGCCTGCATCAGCGCATCTACCCGGGCAATACCGCGGGTTTAGGATTGCTTTTCGGACAAAGAGCCAGCCACATACTTGTGCAGTATGCTGGCGATCAGGGTCTGGTATGGAATCCCCTCTCGCAGGGCTTTCTTCTGCAGAGCTTCCAAGTCTTTTCCGGAAATCCGGATATTCACCCGGCGATCCTTTCGAAACGTGGCGCGGGCATAGTCTTGATACTTCTTCAGCTCTTCGTCCGGACGAGGGCTAGGCACCCATTCGTCGCGGTCGTAGGAATCCAGAATCTCTTTGTCCTCTCTATCCTGCTCGCCCATGATTCAGCCCCGCAGATACTTCCGGGTTGCTTTGCGACTCGGGATGATGGTCTTCAGGAATACCTCCGACGCGGTCTCGACGAAGGGAACGAGATAAGCGTAGTCGTCAATGGCGACCACGAACATGCGTTGTCCACCATACCGCTCCTGATTCGGATGCTCGAGAATATCGACTAGGTCACCCCTTTCGATGTGAAAAACAACTGCCTCGAACGTAACCCCTCTTTCCTGCTCAAGTTTTGCGATCTTCTCAGGGTCCCACGAGAAGTACTTCATCTGCTAGGTCTAGCACGTTGTGTGCCTTTTGTGCTCAATATTCGGGGCTATAGGAAGTCTGCACGTTTCCCCTGGGCAGGCCGGTGTTCATTCAAGCTTCCTGGCTGTTCCTCTCCGCTGCTCAATGAAAGTTGTGGGCATCAGGCCAGATATCCTTCGCGCGAACGGCATGGGTGAGCGTCTGGCGCCGAGCACGGATATAGACCAATGTCGGGACAATGGTGATCAAGTCACCACATGGCCGGTGTGTTGCCAGGTTGAGAAGGGCCTGAACAGAATCAGCAGCAGTGGCAGCAGGGTCAGATTGGCCACCAGTGCCACGACCATGGCGAGACCGGTCAGCAAGCCGAAGTAAATGGTCGGCATGAAGCTGGACAGGGCCAGGATCGAGAAGCCTAGGGTTATCGTTACCGAAGTGTAATACATGGCCCGTCCGACACTCGCGTGGCAACGCTGTATTGCCGCCCAGCCATCCCTGTCGGCCGCGAACTCCGTCTCATAGCGATGCACGTAATGAATGGTGTCATCGACCGCGATGCCGATCACGATGGCGGCGATGGTAATGGTCATGATGTCCAGCGGTATGCCCAGCCAGCCCATCAGCCCGAGTACCAGTCCTGCCGAAATGATATTGGGCACGATCGCTACGGTCGCCACTCTTATGGAACGAAACAGAATCCAGAACATGAGCAGGATAGCGAGGAACACCACGCCAACGGTCAGTATCTGGGACCGGAACAGGCTTTGCAGCAGGTTGTTGTACAGCACAGCCATGCCGCTGAGGCGAGCCTGCGCCCCGTCGAGGTGCATCTCCTCGTTGAGGTGTCGGCGGATTTGGTTGAGCAGGGCATTACGCTGCAGCGTAACGTCGGATTCGAACAGCCGAATACTGAAGCGGATCTGGTTGCCGTCTTCCGACAGGTACGGTGCGAAAAGCACATCCTTGGTGCTCTGCGGTAAGCGTTTGTAGAGAACCGAGAGCATGAAGTCGTCGCCTGTTGAGGTCCCGGGGATATCCCGCAGCAGCTGCATGGCCGTATCGATGGAGAGCACCTTTCCGGTTTCTTTGAGTTGCGCGAGATAGGCATGCACCTCACCGACGGTATCGAGCCTGAGATTGTTGAACCAGAAGCTTGCCGTGATGCCGGTAGCGTTTTCCGTGTCCTCGGCAAACGGATCTTCGAGCATTTCCTCCATCTCGTCACCGGCAGCAAGGAAATTAGCCGGTGCTTCGAGTATGACGTCCAGCGGTGTGGTGCCGCCCAGCTTGGAGTCGATAAGCTCCATGCCGCGATAGATCTCAGTTGATTTCTTGTAGTGATCGATAAAGCGGTTTTCCACGGTGAGTTGACTCATGCCTATGGCGCACAGAATGGCCAGGATGGCGTAGACAACCAGCGTGCCGGAACGGAAGCGCTCGATGATCCTGGCGAACCACGCAGTAATGGCGGCCGTGAAATTCTCGCGCTCGGCGGGTTCTCCGGGTTGCAGCAGCATGAGCATTGCCGGAAACAGGGTAAACGCCAGCACCAACCCCAGAGCAATGCCAATCACCATCATCAGGCCGAAATCGATTACCGGTCGGATATCACTGACCAGCAGGGAAAAGAAGGCCACCATGGTTGTGAGCGCGGTATAGAAGCTGGGTATGGCCTTGCTGCGCAGAGTTTGCGAGACCAGCGTCAGTTGGTCGGCCTGAGGCATCTGCGCGTGCAATTCCCGATAACGCACAATCAGGTGCACCGTCAGGGAGAGGGTGATGATCAGCAGCAGGGAGATGAAGTTGGATGACACCACGGTGACCTTCCAGCCCATGAAGCTCAGGAATCCCACCATCACGATGCCGGTGGCAAGACAAGTGACCATGGGGACGAGCACCCAGCGTGGCTTCCGGAATGCCAATGACAAAATCAGTACTAGAAAACTCAGGACGCCGACACCGAAGGTTGTTAGGTCTTTGCGAATGAATTCCATGGAATCGGCGACGATCATGGGAATACCACCCAGGAAGAGTTCCGCATGCCCATGGTGTTGCCTCATGATCTGCCTGATCCGGGCAATATCGGCCTGCTCCTGATCCAACAGGCTGGCCTGGTAGCTGTCGAACTGCTCCGATATCCGCTCCAGCCGTCTGGCCTCCTCTTCGCTCAGCTTGGTATGCAGGCGTTTCTCGCGCAGCTGGTCACGCTGCGCAAGCAAGCCGTAGTAGGTCTCATCACGGCGAAAATTCACCTGCAGAGCGGTGGTGCCTCCATCGGAGCTGACCAGGAGGTTCGCGTACAGGGGGCTGGTGATGAACTCCCTGCGGGCCAGCTCACGGTCCGTGTCGACATTCAGCAGGGTGCGCATACCCTGCTCCATCTCCGACAAAGACATGACCGGACTATTGAGCAGGGGAACATCCAGGATGCTGACGACAGAGGCCACACGTTCCAGGGAGCGGAGCTCATTGCCTAGCGCCCGGAGGTCGGCCAGGACGGCGTCGTCGAACAAATCGCCGTGTGGCGTGTAGGTGACTATCAGGAAATCATCCGAGCCGTAGCGCGCCCGAATCGAGCGGTAGTACTTGAGTTCTTGATCATTTTCGAGAACCAGCGCATCCGCCGAGACATCGAGTTGAAGTCCTGGCGCGTGATAAGCAGAGAAAAGGACCAGCGCGGCGATCAGTGACAGTGTCAGCAGCGGGCGCTTGAGAACAATCGCTTCATAGAATTGGATGAGAGCAGAAAATTGCATCATCATTCTTATTCTGCTTCAGGAATTCTTGTTACTGCCGGCCCCCCTGAACGAGTTGTTCCCTTCCAACACGGTAACAAATCGTTTACCTGGAAATACAATGATGCTGCGTGCAGATAGGGTTGGCAATCTGTCAATACGCTTTATTTATAAAAAAACCGGGGGTTATGCCGCAGGCTCGGCGCGGGGCGCACGCTTGCACACGGCCGAGCAATCTGCGGCGCCAGCCAAGATGTCGCGGCGCTGCACTTCTGCGTAGATTCGTAGCGTCTCTCGGTGGCGATCCGAGCTGTATCTATCAGCCCCGAGCTTTCACCAGCGAAGTCTTGATGGGTTCACCGCACTCACTGACGCCCACGACAAGTGGGCTAAGGATGGCTTGGCTTTTGCACTGGCGAATCTTCCTGATCTTTTCCTCATCGCCTGCCCGTTTCAGGCCGGTGCCTTTGCTCTTCGGGTCGCCCAGTGACGGCAGGTGCTATCAAAAAAAAGCAATAGTCACATCACGCCGTAGGAGACCATGGCGTCGGCTACCTTCACGAAGCCGGCGAGATTGGCGCCTTTGAGATAGTTCACGTAGTGGTCGTCACCCTCCGCGCCGTACTGCACACAGCGGTTGTGGATGTCGCGCATAACTTCGCGCAGGTGGGTGTTGAGCTCGTCCCGGCTCCAGGACAGGCGCATGCTGTTCTGGGTCATCTCCAGGCCCGAGACGGCGACGCCGCCGGCGTTCGCCGCTTTACTGGGCGCGAACATGAGCCTTGCGGCTTGAAATGTGTCGATGGCCTCCTGCTCCGAGGGCATGTTGGCGCCTTCGGAGATGCCGATGCAGCCGTTGTTCACCAGGTGCTTCGCCTCCTCCCCCGTTATCTCGTTCTGGGTTGCGCAGGGAAACGCCAGGTCGCAGGGTATGGCCCAGGGTCGCTGCCCCTCGTAGTACTCCACGCCAAACTCCCGGGCATACTCCTTGATGCGGCCACGTCGAACTTCCTTGAGCTCCTTGACCCACTGCAGCCTTTCCTGGTCTATGCCGCCGGGATCGAATATGAAGCCCGCGGAGTCGGACAGGGTGACCGGCCTGGCGCCCAGGTGGATGAGCTTCTCCACGGTGTACTGGGCGACGTTTCCCGAGCCGGAAACCAGACAGGTCTTGCCGTCGATAGCCTGGCCCCGGTGCTTGAGCATATCCTCCATCATGTAGACACAGCCGTAGCCGGTTGCCTCCACGCGGATCTCGCTGCCGCCGAAGGCCAGGCCCTTGCCGGTCAGGACGCCCGTGAACTGGTTGGCGATGCGCTTGTACTGGCCGAACAGATAGCTCACCTCCCGAGCACCTACGCCGATGTCGCCGGCCGGCACGTCGGTGTATGGACCCAGGTGTCGGTAGAGCTCGGACATGAAGCTCTGACAGAAACGCATGACCTCGGTCTCGGACTTGCCCTTGGGGTCGAAATCAGAGCCTCCTTTGCCACCGCCCATGGGCAGACCCGTCAGGCTGTTCTTGAAGGTCTGCTCGAAGGCCAGGAACTTCAGGATTGCCAGGGTGACGCTGGGGTGGAAACGAAGTCCACCTTTGTAAGGTCCGATGGCGTTGCTGTGCTGTACCCGATAGCCACGGTTGACGTGGATCCTGCCATCGTCGCTCTGCCAGGTCACGCGGAAGATGACGATGCGATCCGGCTCCACCAGCCGCTCGATGATCCGGGCGTCTTTGTAGACGGGCTTGGCCTGGATGAACGGGATGATGTGGGCGGCAACCTCCTGAACTGCCTGATGGAACTCGGTCTCCCCGGGGTTGCGGTGCTTGACCTCCGCCATGAATTCGTCCAGCGCGGCGGCATCACGCGGCGACAATGTATTCATTCGAGTGACCTCCGTTTTCGGGGGTGTGCGTTCGTCACTACCGTCATAGCCGCAGCAAGAGTTCTTACCCTTCAGACTGTTCATCGGTCCCTGACAATCCCCTTATCCGGGTCGTCAGGCAGCCTTACAGAGCAATGTGAGTCTGGTTGCATCCAGTCAGGCCGAAGCAGTGGTCTTCCCAGCCTTTTCCGGGAACACTACGTAGGCTTTGTGCACGAAAAGCGAGCGCAGCTTGTCCCAGAAGTCGCCCCCGAGCACAACCAAGCCCACCACCAGCATCACGTCTCCAACAATGGCCATGGCGAACATGTTCTCCTGGAAACCGGGGATATAGTCGGCGACATAGGGTGCCGCCCAACCGGCCAGCACCGGCACCATGAAGATCACCAGCCCGATAATGTAGCGCGTGCGGCTGACAACCTTCGGCGGACCGTAAGCCTTGAAGACGCCGAAAACCTTGGCCTTGATGTAGGCGAAGCCCTGTTTGCCCGCGATGGCCACCGCGCCCACGATCATGAGCTCGCCCACAACGAGCATGACCCCGGAGAACGCGGCGACCGCCGTGCCGGAAAAACCGACCAACGGGAGGATCGGTATCAACACGGGCCAGAGTATGCTCGCCACAAACAAAGTGAACGCAACCTTGATGCGCCAGCCGGCACTCTGCTGTACGTCGTTCGCCTGCGCTGCTTCTTGTGATTTCATGGCGAGAGATCCTCTTTCAGTTGGAAATGCCCATAGTGAACTCGCGAAGAGAGCCGATTACAAACCGGTGGCGGCTACCTGGCATCCTCTGTCTGCAGCCGCGAGACAACTGAAGCGACCATGATGCCCTACAGGCCGATGCCGGCACGTACTCCGAAGGTTGCGGAAACGCCAATGGACAAGTTGCCTTCTTGAGGTCACGCAGGTCCGACACCGCACTGCCCAGGGTCTCTTCCCCACCTCTCGGAACGATCGGGCGGTCGGACAGAGAGGTCTGTTCGCTGCGCCCAGTTGGCTGTAGAAGACTGCGCCCACGTGCCTGCCTGGCAGCCCCGGTCAACAAGCGGGAAACTCACGTGCCATGCCCGCTTCTACTGTTTTCCTTGAATGAAAGCCTCCGGGTGTCGCTCCAGGTAATCGGCGAGGAGGCGGACGGAGCGGGCGGCTTCGGCCAGCTCCGCGATCAGGCTCTCCAGCTCGGCGCGGGTGGGGCTGTCCTCGGCAATCAGACTGTCCACGGCGACAGCCACGCCCTCGAACCTCCGGGCTGTTTTCGCGGTGGCAGAGGCGGCGTTTCGCACCGCCCGCAGGGTAGCGGCCAGCTCTTTCTCCACGTCCAGCAGGCCGTCGGCGATCTCACCGGGCCTGCCTTCCTCCAGAGCGAAGGTCGTCTCCACCTGCACCAGGGTGGAGCGGGCCGTGCCAGTGGTGGTCAACCAATCCGCGCTCAGCTGGTCGACTCGAGTGTTGAGGTTCGCTGCGAGCTTGCGCGCTTCCGCCGCGGCGCCGTGAATGTCGTCCAGGGTTTGGGGCAGCTTCGGTGACGTGGCCAGAGCGGTGATCGCATCCAGGGTACTCTGCACCTTCTGCACGATCTCTTCGATGGGCAGCTCCTGCAAAGACCGCATGAGCTGCTGCAGCCCTGTCTCGATGGTGGGAAGCTGGGGATAGCGGGTTGGCGTGTCCTTGAACCGCTTGGGCTTGTCCGGATGGAAGTCCAGGTCCACGAAGAGCTGGCCGGTGATCGGGCTCTGCAGGGACAGCTTGGCGCGCATCCCTTTCTCGTTGACCAGAAAGTC